>NZ_VHSI01000060.1:0-887 GCF_013048705.1 Vibrio sp. A11
TACAGTGCCCGCAGCCTGATGGCTCTTCACAAGTTTTTTGCAGGTGCACCCTACTATCGTCAGGAGAGTACGCAAGCGCTGATGGGGATTAAACTGACCGCCTCAACCATCTTTGACCAAGTCGAGTTAGTCGCCAATAGCTTGCAACCCATTTATAACTTGTTAAGAGTGTTTGCCGCAAACGCAGAGCACTATTATTTAGATGACACGACCAACCGAATTTTAGACAAAGTCCCGATAGAAAAGCCGCAGAGAAATGGAACAAAAACCCGAGAGCGCAGTGGTGTTTACAGCTCCGGTTTAGTCGCGGGCTTAAAAGAGGGTCGTACTGTCGTGTTGTATCAGACCAATATCGGTCATGCCGGCGAGTTCATCGACGAGATTTTACATGACCGTGGCCGGACACTCGCGCCCCCGATATTGATGAGTGATGCCTTATCCAGCAACCGCCCATCGCTTGATTACGTGGTCGAACACAGTCTGTGCAACAGTCACGGACGACGGCAGTTTGCCGAAGTCCTTAATCAGTTTCCAGATGAAGTGGAGCAAGTACTACAGTGGTATGGTGAAATCTGGCGACACGATGATGAAGCCAGGGAGCTAGGACTTAACGCGGGGCAACGGTTAGCTTGGCATAAAAAGCTATCACTTCCGGTAATGGAGCAGATCCGAAACTGGGGTCAGGCCGAGCTGAACAGGGGAAATACAGAAGAAAACAGCGGGCTTGGTAAAGCAATTAATTATTTTACTAAGCATTATGAGGGGCTGACCGCCTTCTGCCGTCTCGAGGGAGCACAGCTGGATAATAACCGAGCGGAGCAAGCACTCAAGCTAGTTGCTCGCAACCGAAAAA
Organism: Vibrio sp. A11; assembly: GCF_013048705.1. Classification (NCBI taxonomy): domain Bacteria; kingdom Pseudomonadati; phylum Pseudomonadota; class Gammaproteobacteria; order Vibrionales; family Vibrionaceae; genus Vibrio; species Vibrio sp. A11. The sequence continues at coordinate 854 of NZ_VHSI01000060.1, forward strand.
ATGCCCTGTTCCATAAAACACAGGCTGGTGCGAG
>NZ_VHSI01000061.1:0-887 GCF_013048705.1 Vibrio sp. A11
ATTAGGGCTTGTTGATCTTTCGTGATGGATTATTAGACAGCATGATGGGCTGGTATAATTACTTTCGCCAAAAACTAACCATGACAACCCATCATGCCAAGAACAATGTTAACAGACGAGTACTGGTCAAAGCTAATCAGATTGATGCTTAAAACGGGCCGCGTATATGACAAGCCGGAACACAGAAATACTTTCGAAGGCATTTTGTATCGGATGCGGGTCGGTTGCCCTTGGCGCGATGTGCCAGAAGCTTTTGGAGATTGGAGCGCCATCTACCGGCGTTTTAACCTGTGGTCTAAAAAAGGCATTCTAATGCAGCTATTCGCAGAGTTAAGGCAATTGGCTGATTTAGAGTGGGAATTTATAGACGGCAGCATCGTCAAAGCGCATCAGCATGCGACAGGTACTCGCTCAGAAGATAAAGAAGCGATTGGGAAAAGTCGTGGTGGTAACACGACGAAAATCCATATGGCAGTGGATAGTTGCGGCTTGCCAATAGATTTTATTGTGACAGGCGGTGAGGTTCATGACAGTAAAGCAGCCATAGAATTACTAAAACAGCTGCCTGATGCCGAACACGTTATCGCTGACCGGGGCTATGATAGCGAGAAGATACGAGAGCAGATCCGAGAAAAAAAGGGCGTCCCTAACATACCGCGCAAGCGTAATTCGAAGATTGGTAATGGCGATATTGACTGGTGTCTGTACAAATATCGCCATCTGGTTGAGAACGTGTTTGCCAGGCTAAAACATTACCGCTCAGTAGCAACAAGGTATGATAAATTAGCCCGGAATTATGCAAGTACACTGGCCTTGGCTTGCTGCCTTATATGGCTGCCAATGTGGGTTGGCTGAATTATAAACAGCAAAGATCAACAGGCCCTAGT
>NZ_VHSI01000062.1:0-861 GCF_013048705.1 Vibrio sp. A11
TCAGGTGGGTCCAAAACGCTATGGTCGCCAAGCAAATTTGGTTAATTCGGAAAGCTGTTTTTCATTCTCTACACATTCAATGCACTTCTTTGAGTCCACCAAAACCCCTTGGGTGTTGTATGGTTAAGCCTCACGGGCAATTAGTACAGGTTAGCTCAACGCCTCACAGCGCTTACACACCCTGCCTATCAACGTTCTAGTCTCGAACAACCCTTTAGGACACTTATAGTGCCAGGGAGAACTCATCTCAGGGCTCGCTTCGCGCTTAGATGCTTTCAGCGCTTATCAATTCCGAACTTAGCTACCGGGCAATGCCACTGGCGTGACAACCCGAACACCAGAGGTTCGTCCACTCCGGTCCTCTCGTACTAGGAGCAGCCCCCTTCAATTCTCCAACGCCCACGGCAGATAGGGACCGAACTGTCTCACGACGTTCTAAACCCAGCTCGCGTACCACTTTAAATGGCGAACAGCCATACCCTTGGGACCGACTTCAGCCCCAGGATGTGATGAGCCGACATCGAGGTGCCAAACACCGCCGTCGATATGAACTCTTGGGCGGTATCAGCCTGTTATCCCCGGAGTACCTTTTATCCGTTGAGCGATGGCCCTTCCATTCAGAACCACCGGATCACTATGACCTGCTTTCGCACCTGCTCGAACCGTCATTCTCGCAGTTAAGCGGGCTTATGCCATTGCACTAACCTCACGATGTCCAACCGTGATTAGCCCACCTTCGTGCTCCTCCGTTACTCTTTGGGAGGAGACCGCCCCAGTCAAACTACCCACCAGGCACTGTCCGCAACCCCGATTAGGGGCCAACGTTAGAACATCAAAACTACAAGGGTGGTATTTCAAGGT
>NZ_VHSI01000063.1:0-810 GCF_013048705.1 Vibrio sp. A11
CCCGCTTAAGGGGCTGACAACGCTACTACCAAGTTTCCGCATAACACCGTAACCACCAAAATCAACGCATAATAAAAATGCCACGCGTTGGAAGTCCCTCTTGAAGCGTTTGTTATGTTTTATTACTTATTGATTATATTGAATTTTTACAATATTTATTGGTTTCGGTCACTTTAACTCAAAATGATAAACTTGCCTACTTTCAGCAATCATTGTTGCCGATAAGATCCCAAATAAGTTGAAGCGAAATAGCCTGTGGAATCAATGAACCAGCAACACCAAAGAAAGAGACTTTTCAGCAACAGTTGAATCTTTTTCGTACATAATTTATCAGAGCAGAACCAGACAAAAGCGCACAAACATCGATAAACTTGCGCTAACCAAACACTGTCAGCAAGCTAGATGCGAATGAGATCCCAAACATGCTGAAGCGAAATAGCCTGCGGAATCAATGAGCAAACCACACCAAAGAAAGAGACCTTTCAGCAACAATCGAACCTTTTGCGTACACAATTTATCAGAGCAGAGTTAGCCGAATAAATTCAAGCATCGATCAACTTTCAATAGCCACAAAAAATAACAATAAACCCATAATATCAATAAATTAGAATAGGAAAACTTCTAAATCAGACGGGATTTTCCCATTAAAATTTTTGAATTGATCTTGCTGAGGCTCAATAAAACATAACGCCGCGTTAAGGGGTGAGCAACGCAACGACCAACTCACCGCATTACACTAAAAACTAATAAAATCAATGTATAACGAAAATTCTAAGCGTTGTGAATCCCTCTTAAACGCTTTGTTATACC
>NZ_VHSI01000064.1:0-783 GCF_013048705.1 Vibrio sp. A11
GCTTTGACTTTATCTTTTTCTGTTAGCTCAATTTCAATTCCGTCCACGGCGAAAGTAACGCGACTGTTTCCCGTTTGCGTATCGACAACTTGCGTTCTTTCAACTTGCAGCTGAGCGATATGAATCGAGTTCGCCAATGACGGATTTGTGGCGATGGATAAAAAAGGCGACAATGCATGCAGAGCGTTTGTATTTCATTTTATCTCCCTTTTATTTTTATTCTCTTCGTCTCACCACTTGGCGAAACCACCTCGACTGAATCAGAAGTAATCGCTGTCACTCTGTATTGGTCGATGTTTCTTTCTTCAACAATTTGGATTGCACCTGATACGCCATCGCTAAACAAAGCGACCTTTCCTCTTCCCAGTTTCTGTACGTGGGTTAACTCCAAAAAACCAATTCTGCTGCTGACTAAATTTTTCGTTAGAATTTTTATTTGATTCTTCGCTTTCAGTTTTTTTCTTAGTCGTTGTCACTGATTTCTAAATCGCTAGCTTCTTCATCATCGCTTTCATCATCAGCGACATTGTCATGATGTAGACTTTCGTTGTTATTTTTTTCTTGATCGATTTGGGCTTCTTCCGTTTCGCTGTTGGCATTTTTATTTTCATCGTTAGGGATTGGTTTTTTTTCTATCCAAATCAGATTCAGTTACAAATGTTGAATCGTCATGACGCGCATCATGCAAGTTTGTTTTTTCTCTAGACATTAAGATTGTACTCTTGTGTTTATTCTCACCGTTCTTGTTTTGTCATCGACGTGAGCAACAAATCCAGCACCAAT
>NZ_VHSI01000065.1:0-755 GCF_013048705.1 Vibrio sp. A11
CGCCTAACAAGGCGTTAAAGAGGGATTCGCAACGCGTAGCATTTTCGTTATGCATTGATTTTATTAGTTTTTAGTGCAATGCGGTGAGTCGGTAGTTGCGTTGCTCACCCCTTAACGCGGCGTTATGCGCTAATTGGAAAAATGACAGGAGTTAACAATGAATCAGCATGAAAAGCTCAATTATGTAGAATTTGCAGCGAAAGACTTAGAGTCAACGAAGGCATTCTTTTCAAAGGTTTTTGGCTGGAGCTTTGTTGACTATGGGCCTGAATACGCAGCTTTTTCAAATGAAGGTTTAGATGGTGGTTTTTTCAAATCTGAGCGTTCTAGTCGGACTGAAAATGGTGGCGCACTCTTAGTTTTCTATAGTTCAGATATTGAAAGCACATTGGAGAAAGTTGTGAAAAATGGTGGCGATATCATCCGTCCAATCTTTGAATTTCCTGGTGGTTGTCGTTTTCATTTTGTAGAGCCAAGTGGTAATGAATTTGCTGTTTGGTCTGAAGCACGCGCATAACAAAGCGTTAAAGAGGGATTCGCAACGCGTAGCATTTTCGTTATGCGTTGATTTTATTAGTTTTTAGTGTAATACGGTTAGTTGGTAGTCGCGTTGCTCACCCCTTAACGCGGCGTTAGTTGCCCACCGACTACAATCAATCGGTAGGGAATTTCTGCTTCTGGTGTAGAACTCGCATTATGCGAATAATTGAACCTTCTACCCAGTACGAAACGATCATTGAGATTTCGGGAATAAT
>NZ_VHSI01000066.1:0-742 GCF_013048705.1 Vibrio sp. A11
CTTGTAGAGATGGAAGTTCGTGAACTTCTTTCTGAGTACGATTTCCCAGGCGACGACCTACCAGTAATTCAAGGTTCAGCACTAGGTGCATTGAACGGTGAAGAGCAGTGGGAAGCGAAGATTGTAGAACTAGCAGAAGCGCTAGATTCATACATTCCAGAGCCTGAGCGTGCAGTAGACCAAGCATTCCTAATGCCAATCGAAGACGTATTCTCAATTCAAGGTCGTGGTACAGTAGTAACAGGTCGTATCGAGCGTGGTATTCTACGTGTAGGTGACGAAGTGGCTATCGTTGGTATCAAAGATACAACGACTACTACTTGTACAGGTGTAGAGATGTTCCGTAAGCTGCTTGACGAAGGTCGTGCAGGTGAGAACGTAGGTGCACTACTACGTGGTACTAAGCGTGATGACGTAGAACGTGGTCAAGTACTAGCGAAGCCTGGTTCAATCACTCCACACACGAAGTTTGAATCAGAAGTATACGTACTGTCAAAAGATGAAGGTGGCCGTCATACTCCATTCTTCAAAGGCTACCGTCCACAGTTCTACTTCCGTACAACGGACGTAACTGGTGACATTTCTCTACCAGAAGGCGTAGAGATGGTAATGCCAGGCGACAACATCAAGATGGTTGTAGAGCTAATTGCACCAATCGCGATGGACGAAGGTCTACGTTTTGCTATCCGTGAAGGTGGCCGTACAGTAGGCGCTGGTGTTGTAGCTAAAGTTATCGCTTAAT
>NZ_VHSI01000067.1:0-724 GCF_013048705.1 Vibrio sp. A11
CTAACGCCGCGTTAAGGGGTGAGCAACGCAACTACCAACTCACCGCATTGCACTAAAAACTAATAAAATCAATGCATAACGAAAATTCCGCGCGTTGCGAATCCCTCTTTAACGCCTTGTTAGGTTTTAGTAACAACCTTACCTTGATAAGTATCTAGTCTCATTTGAATAACCTCAATATCCGAAGGTAGAATTTTTTTGATAATCATAGTCTTATCAGGCTGTATATTATGACCTAAATATATACGTTTTATAGGATTTGGAAGCTTGTAGAATGGCGATTTACATAAAAGTCTATACTCCTCTTCATAACTCCATTCTTCGGTCTTTATTTCAAATAAATCCTTCTGATCTTTCATACTTTCTGAAATGTCAGTAAAAATTGGGGAGAATGGGCTATATATGACCTTTGACAAGTCGGGAGTTTCCTTCGGAATATCAATTTCTATAGCGATTCCTTTATGACCAGCAGCATAGTGTGACCATAATAAGAAATTATTTATTGAGCTTGATAAAGCACAAATTCGCCATTGATCACGACTAGCATTAATTTTTTCATCAAAGCTAGAGCCAAAATCAGAGTGGTAACGACCTTCTAAAGGATCATTTAAATCTCCCCACTTAGAGCACCAAACTCGTTGATTAAAAATAATATCTAATGAATTCCATAAATTATCTATCGAACGATATTTATATAGCAACATATGTTCTCCAACCTAACGCC
>NZ_VHSI01000068.1:0-718 GCF_013048705.1 Vibrio sp. A11
AAAATATCGAGTTCGCACATCTTGTTGTCTGGTTATTGATTTTTTGCGAAACCATTTGATCATACGACAAGATGTGTATCTACCTTAACTTGATGATTTTTATCAAAATCATTAGGGGATTCCTCAGTGCCACGCGTTGGCTGTCCCTCTTAAATGCTTTGTTAGGTATTTTTGCTAAGGTAGTTAACTACAACATTTAGAATCAATGCTCCCGCTGCAATCCAAAGTCCGATTCGAGTGTACATGTTTGAACGTTTTAAATGCTCGTTATCTTGCTGTCTTTTTTGCATGATTTCAGCGGCTTTGAACAACATACCTTTCTGATACGGATAAAAGAAACAGTTGCTCCTATTACTTGTTATTACTTTTTTGTAAAAATCTGGATCTTTCGTTGCACCTTCTCGCCAAACACCCATATGACATTTTGCAGCGTAGTGATCTTTTATAGGATTAGCTTTCATCCTGTCAATTTCACAACGCTCTACATTAGAAAAGGAATTTGAAGTTTCAAAATCCGAGTCAATAGATGTATATTCTTTCGTCAACAAGTGGCAGTTTCTACAGTTTTTCTTCATAACTTTCTCAAATACCTAACGCCGCATTAAGGGGCAGCCAACGCTACTACCAACTTTCCGCATAACATCGTAATCGCAAAAACCAACGCATAATAAAAATGCCACGCGTTGGCTGTCCCTCTTAAATGCTTTGTTAGGCAGAT
>NZ_VHSI01000069.1:0-714 GCF_013048705.1 Vibrio sp. A11
CTCACCCCTTAACGCGGCGTTAGCCGTTTCCACAATCATTAGCTAAACTGTAAGTTGCAAAATGAGTAAAAAGGATATAAGTTTTACTCATGAAGAAATTCGAATTTGATGAAAATAAAAGCAGGTCAAATTTTGAGAAACATGGAATTGATTTCTATACAGCTCAAGGTTTGTGGAATGACTCAGATCTTATCGAGATCCCTGCAAACACAAGTGATGAACCTAGGTATTTGGTCATCGGCATGTTAAATGGTAAGCATTGGTCTGGCGTCATTACATACCGTGGATTAAATATTAGGATCATTTCAGTCAGACGTTCACGTAAAGCGGAGGTGAACTTATATGAAAGCGCATGAGTTTGATGCTAAGTTTGAAAGTGACGATGACATTTTAGGTGATCTAGATTTATCTAAAGTTAAGCGTCCAATGCAAAAGCAGAAACGGGTAAATGTTGATTTCCCTGCATGGATGTTAGATTCACTAGATCGTGAAGCTAGCCGAGTAGGTGTAACACGACAGTCGATTATCAAGATTTGGCTAGCTGAAAGGCTTGAAAATGTAGCTCATCACCACACTTCAAACTAAACGGCTAACAAAGCATTTAAGAGTGATTCCCAACGCATGGCATTTTTCGTTCCATCGTTGGGTTTCGTGTTTATGGTGGTATGGTTTAGTTTCGTGGTAGCGTTGCTCACACCTTAATGCGGCGTTATG
>NZ_VHSI01000006.1:0-234690 GCF_013048705.1 Vibrio sp. A11
TGCATGCGCTTTACGCCCAGTAATTCCGATTAACGCTCGCACCCTCCGTATTACCGCGGCTGCTGGCACGGAGTTAGCCGGTGCTTCTTCTGTCGCTAACGTCAAAGAATACCGCTATTAACGATACCCCCTTCCTCACGACTGAAAGTACTTTACAACCCGAAGGCCTTCTTCATACACGCGGCATGGCTGCATCAGGCTTGCGCCCATTGTGCAATATTCCCCACTGCTGCCTCCCGTAGGAGTCTGGACCGTGTCTCAGTTCCAGTGTGGCTGATCATCCTCTCAGACCAGCTAGGGATCGTCGCCTTGGTGAGCCATTACCTCACCAACTAGCTAATCCCACCTGGGCATATCCTGACGCGAGAGGCCCGAAGGTCCCCCTCTTTGGCCCGTAGGCATCATGCGGTATTAGCCATCGTTTCCAATGGTTATCCCCCACATCAGGGCAATTTCCCAGGCATTACTCACCCGTCCGCCGCTCGTCAGCAAAGAAAGCAAGCTTTCTTCCTGTTACCGCTCGACTTGCATGTGTTAGGCCTGCCGCCAGCGTTCAATCTGAGCCATGATCAAACTCTTCAATTTAAGTTCTTTTTGGCTCAATGAATACTGACTCTAAATTACCTAGCTCCTATAAATAGAAGCGTAATTCAAAGCTATTATCGTTCCAACAGAACGATAATGAATTGACTGTGCCGATAGTGCTAAAAGCCCTATCAATTTGGTCACTCAGTTCATTGAAACCGAAGTGCTTATTGCTAAGCATTTTGATTATCATCAACGAGTGCCCACACAGATTGATTGGTTTAAATTGTTAAAGAGCTGGCTTGCGAATCTCTCGTTGAGCTTCGAAGCGGAGGTGAATTCTAACGAGTTAATTTGAAGAGTCAAACACTTTTTCAAATTTTCTTTTTTAGAAGCTTTCCCTCAACTAACACTGCCTGAAGCCTTGCGGCGTCTGCCGTGTCAGTGAGGGCGCATTATAGGGATAAAATTCAGGTTGGCAATAGTAAAAACAAGAAAAAAGCACACAAGTGAATCAAGCGCTCAATAAACCATCAAAAAACTGAATTCACCCGATTTATTGACTGATTTCGACCTTGGACAATAAACAAAGAAGGCTATGCCACGGGCATAGCCTTCATAAAAAAGAGTTACTGATGAGCGACGATATCCCCCTCTTTAACATCAAGATAGATTGGTGTACCAGGAATAAATTGCCCTGATAATATCGATTTTGCTAATGGATTCTCTATTGTTTGCTGAATAGCACGTTTTAACGGTCTTGCACCATATACTGGATCAAATCCAATGTGGGCAACAAGATCTAACGCGTCATCGCTAACAATTAATCCATAATCTTTATCCGCTAAACGTTGACGTAAACGCTCTAACTGAATAAAGGCAATAGATTTAATCTGCTCTTGAGCTAATGGGTGGAACACCACACTTTCATCAATCCGGTTTAAAAACTCGGGACGAAAATGTTTGCTCACGACCTCCATAACTTGCTCTTTCATAGTCTGATAATCCAAATGAGCAAAGTTTTCTTGGATGCGTGATGACCCCAAATTCGAGGTCATGATCACTACCGTATTACGAAAATCAACGGTTCGACCTTGACCATCGGTTAATCGACCATCATCGAGCACTTGTAATAAAATATTGAACACATCAGGATGCGCTTTCTCAACCTCGTCCAACAACAATACGGAATAGGGTTTACGCCGTACCGCTTCAGTCAAGTATCCGCCCTCTTCATAACCCACATAACCAGGAGGCGCACCAACAAGACGAGCTACTGAATGTTTTTCCATAAATTCAGACATGTCGATACGCACCATGGCATCTTCACTATCGAACATGAAATTAGCCAGCGTTTTACAAAGCTCAGTTTTCCCTACACCCGTTGGACCTAAGAATAAAAAAGAACCTATTGGGCGATTAGGATCCGATAATCCAGCTCGACTACGACGAATAGCATCAGCAACCACCTCAACCGCCTCCGACTGCCCGATGACACGTTGATGTAAAAACGTTTCCATCTGCAACAGCTTCTCTTTTTCGGCTTCCAGCATTTTCGCAACAGGAATCCCCGTCTGTTTTGACAATACTTCAGCAATTTCTTCATCGGTAACTTTATTGCGTAACAAGGTCATCTCTTGCATTTCAGCTTGAGTCGCTAAATCTAGCTGTTTTTCTAGTTCAGGAATCCGTCCATATTGCAACTCAGACATGCGGTTTAAATCACCAGCTCGTCTTGCCACTTCTAAATCTAAACGCGCTTGTTCTAATGCTGATTTAATGTGTTGCGTTCCCGATAACGCTGCTTTTTCTGTGTTCCAAATTTCTTCTAATTCTGAATACTCGCGCTCTTTTTCTTTTAACTCATCATTAATAATGCCCAGACGTTTTTCGCTCGCATCATCGTGTTCATTACTTAATGCTTGCTGTTCAATCTTCAATTGGATAATTTTTCGTTCCAATTTATCAAGCACTTCCGGTTTTGAATCCATTTGGATACGAATACTCGAAGCGGCTTCATCGATTAAATCGATCGCTTTATCTGGCAATTGACGATCGGAGATATAACGATGCGATAATGTTGCCGCAGCAACAATCGCAGGATCGGTAATCTCAACATGATGATGCAATTCATAGCGCTCTTTTAACCCTCGTAGGATCGCCACCGTATCTTCAACGCTCGGTTCATCCACTAAAACTTTTTGGAAGCGACGCTCCAATGCAGGATCTTTTTCGATATACTGGCGATATTCATCGAGTGTTGTCGCGCCAACGCAATGCAATTCTCCACGCGCCAAGGCCGGTTTGAGCATATTCCCGGCATCCATCGACCCTTCACCTTTACCGGCGCCGACCATGGTATGTAATTCATCAATAAATAAGATGACATTACCTTCTTCTTTTGCCAGCTCGTTCAGCACCGATTTTAAACGCTCTTCAAATTCACCGCGATATTTAGCTCCTGCGACTAAAGCGCCCATATCGAGAGAAAGTACCCGTCGGCCGCGTAGCCCTTCTGGCACTTCATTATTAATAATTCGCTGTGCTAAACCTTCGACAATGGCGGTTTTACCCACACCAGGTTCACCGATGATCACTGGGTTATTTTTCGTACGCCGTTGCAATACTTGAATGGTACGGCGAATTTCATCGTCACGGCCTATCACAGGGTCTAATTTGCCTTGCTCAGCTCGTTCAGTCAGATCAATCGTGAATTTTTCTAAAGCTTGACGCAGTTCTTCGGCATTAGGATCATTAACTTTTTGCCCACCACGGATGGTTTCAATCGCTGCAGAGAGCTTTTTCTCACTCAATCCAACCTCTTTTAATAATTGACCAAGAGGTCCTTTATCTTCGATTGCCGCTAGCAAAAATATTTCAGAGGAGATGTACGCATCTTGGCGTTTTTGTGCCACTTTATCACAGAGATTAAATAACGTACCCAACGCACCAGATAGCTGAACATCACCACCAATCCCACTCACTTTAGGGAGCCTGTCGAGCATCTCGCCTAGTTTTGAGCGTAGCTGTGCCACGTCAATATTCAACATGGTTAACAACGGACGAATAGGACTACCATTTTGATCGAGCAGTGCCACCATTAAATGAACTGGCTCGATATACTGATGATCACGACCTAGAGCCAAAGACTGCGCATCAGAAATGGCTATTTGAAATTTACTGGTAAATCTATCAAGACGCATAACCACCTTCCTAATCTCATTCAAGAGAAACTAATCACATAGAGAACATGGTTACGCAAAGAAGATATTTCAAGTCAAAGGGGATAACTTTATGAGCAGAAAATGCGCTATATAAGGCTATAGAACAAAGGACAAACTTAAAGTGGACTAACCAGCGATAGCTTATTAGGTAACAGAAAAGAAGGTTAGCCATACAGAGTCAGATTTTAATCACGAAACCGTGCTATTTTGTCTGACTATTCTATCCAGATGAAGCAAGCCTGTCGGCCAGTTACGCCATCGCGTCGGTACGAATAAAATTGCTGATCATGTTGATAAGTACATAAATCACTTTTAACCACCTGATCAATACCAATTTTTGCTAAACGTAATTGTGCAAGTTGAGCGATATCGGCCAACCATTTGCCGCAATTGGATGTTGCTGAAAAAGCCCTTTGCGCATGACTATCATAATCGCAAAAAACCTGCCTGACTTCATCACCAACCTCAAAGGCTTGAGGACCAATCGCAGGACCAAGCCAGATTAAAACATCATCAGAAAACTTGTCTAAAGCCTGCTCAACAATCCCTCCGGCTAATCCTCGCCAACCCGCATGAACCGCGGCAACTCGAGTACCTTGCATATTGGTAATCAATATTGGTAAACAATCAGCTGTCATGGCTGAACAGACGACACGCGGAGTTGATGTAACAATACCATCAGCATCCAGCACTTTATAACTAGGCTGGCTGACTTCAATCACTCGAGTGGAATGTGTTTGATTAAGCCAGATAGGCGGGGATGGCATCCGACAGTATTGTTGCAACCAGTCGCGATTTTTTGCCACTATCGACGGATCATCCCCAACATGCATGCCAACATTCAAACCATCGTAAGGCGGAAGAGAAAATCCACCATGACGGGTTGAACAAAACGCTTTCACATTGTTAGGCGCTGGCCAGTTAGGAATGATCACCGACATGGTTTAATACTCTTGCGAATAGTTCAGTTTAGCATCTTCACGTAACGCTTCTGTCATAATAACCATATCATCGGGCACTGGAGCATGAAACTCAAGCTCCTCGCCAGTGATCGGGTGTTCAAACTTTAACATTACGGCATGCAGTGCTTGTCTATCAAAAGCTCTAATCATTTCCGTGAGCTCAGGGGTTGCTCCTTTAGGAATACGCGCCCGACCACCATAAGCACTGTCACCTAACAACGGATGTTGCAGATAAGCCATGTGTACTCGAATTTGGTGAGTTCGCCCGGTTTCTAAACGCAAGCGAATCCGGGTATGTTCACGAAAATGTTCTGCGACACGATAATGCGTAACCGCAGGTTTACCCATTTGATTCACCGCCATTAAAGTACGCTTTGTTGAGTGACGACCGATTGGTTTATCAATCATGCCACCCGCGGTCATTTTACCGATCGCAATCGCTTCATATTCACGGGTAATATTGCGTTTTTGCAAATCTCTTACCAAACGTGTTTGTGCTGGGACTGTCTTCGCGACCACCATTAAACCCGTCGTATCTTTATCAAGACGGTGCACAATCCCTGCACGTGGAACTTCTGCAATTGGTGGATAATGAAAGAGTAAAGCATTTAATACGGTACGATCTGGCGTTCCCGCCCCAGGATGAACGACAAAATCTCTGGGTTTATTGATCACCAGAATATCGTCATCTTCATAAACGATATTAAGTGGAATATCTTGCGCTTCCCAGCGTTGTTCATCTTCTAGCTCGGCCAGAACGGTAATGCTCTCTCCTCCCATCACTTTGGTACGAGGCTTAGTGACCACCGTTCCATTGACTGTAATTTTGCCATCTAACAACCACTCTTTAAGACGAGAGCGGGAAAAATCGACAAATAATTCTGCTACCGCTTGGTCTAAACGCTGACCAAGCTGGCTTTCTTTTACTGTTTGAGTTAATTCAATCTGCTGAGCCATATCGAACTTTTTTAAAAACCGTGAGACTAATAGCCACGAGTGTGGAAAAATATGTTTTCATTGTATCTGTTACTGATCGGAAAGTAACGAAACGATTTACGGAGCAAGCTCGCTCCAAGTTTAGAAGCTTTATTGCAAGGAACCTAACCCTGACATGAAATACCAAACTTTATCAGGCTTACTCGCATTATCTTTATTAGTTGGCTGTTCAAGTAAAGAAGAGATTGTCCCTGACGTTCCACCCGCAGAGTTGTACAGTGATGCTCAAACTTCATTGCAAAGCGGTAATTGGTTAACCGCCATCGATAAGTTAGAAGCACTAGACTCTCGCTACCCCTTCGGAGCGTATTCAGAGCAGGTTCAGTTGGACTTGATCTACGCTTACTATAAAAATGATGATCTCGCTTTAGGGCTTGCGACCATTGAACGTTTTATTCGACTCAATCCCACTCATGAAAAAATGGATTGGGTTCTGTACATGCGCGGCTTAACTCATATGGCCCAAGATCGAAACTTTATGCACGATCTATTCAATATTGACCGTAGTGATCGCGACCCAGAACCAGTAAAAGCTGCTTTCGCAGATTTTAAACGTCTACTTGAACGTTACCCAAACAGTTTATACGCTAATGATGCACAACAGCGCATGATTGCTTTGAAAAATCGTTTAGCTGAATATGACTTAGCGACGGCTGATTTTTATTTACGCCGTGAGGCTTGGATCGCCGCGATTAATCGAACTCAAGAGCTACAGAAAACCTATCCGGGTACTGAAGCCGCACGCAAATCCTTATCTATTCAGCTAAAAGCTTATCAGCAACTAGGCTTGACTGATGCGGCCGAGCGAACCAAACAGCTAATGCAACTGAACGCTCGTCCTTAAGCTTACATTCAGCATCATGATTCCCCCTCGTTTCTATAACTAAACGACTGAGTTATGGGTAAGCGAAAAATCAATGCCCCCACTTGCATTAATCAATAATGCAAGTGGGGGAAATCGTTGACTCAAGTGGATAAGCAGAAAAGGGTGAAATCGTAATAAAGCGAAGCATTAAGGAAGGTATATGACATTTTTTTAGGCCGTAACAAAGCACTAAAATAGGCGTAATATTTAGTGATTCCACTCATCAATCTAGCGCTTTCTTTGATAATAACAAGTCTTTTTATCCACTATTCCTACCACTCTTTGCGAAAGATCACGTTTGCTTTCAAGCGTATCAACACCCAACAAAAAAGAGATCTTGATCACATTATTTTATCCAGAAACCTGTAATCTGAAGTTAACCCATAAGGGATGCAACAGAGGAAAAACACTATGCAAATGAACATCACTGGCAAAAACATTGAAATCACCTCTGCAATCCGTAGCTACATTGAGAGTAAGTTTAAAAAGCTCGAAAAATGGCAAGTCGATATCACCGGTTGCCAAGCAAGCTTTAGTGAACAACCCAATAAGCAGAAAAAATTTGAAGCGACGGTCACTATCCCGAAAGGTCAACTAGTCGCTTCTGCAATTCACGAGGATCTCTATGCCGCGATTAATGAAGTTGAACAAAAATTAGAGCGACAGCTCAATAAATTGCGCCATAAACCCGATGCTCGTCGTACCGAGAAACCTGAAATTGTAGAAGTCGAAGAATAATCTTCCCCTGTTATCCATTTAGCGCCTTAGGGCGCTATTTTTTTGCTTGACGCTGTTTACTGGCTTGCTTATTGTGTCCATTCAATCGCTAAGGTAGCAATAACCGATGTTAACCTCTCATTTTCTGTTTGTTTTTAACTTCTTTTTTCTCCAATAATCTTGGAGGCTTGCTCGTTTAAAGAAAATAAGTCAAAAACGAACAGACAGAAAGCCTCCCATCGGGAGGCTTTTTTATAAGGATTTAGTTATGACCAGCCCAAAACTGTCACTAGAAGAGATTCGTGACCGATTAAACACCATTGATAATCAATTACTTAGACTACTTTCCGAACGTCGCCAACTGAGTATCGAGGTCGCCAAGAGTAAAGTACAAACCTCAAAGCCCGTACGCGATCCCGTTCGCGAGCAGCAACTATTGGTCAAGTTAATTCAAGTCGGTAAACAGGATTATCAATTAGACGCCCAATACATTACCAAACTGTTTCATACGATTATTGAAGACTCCGTATTACTGCAGCAAGCTTATTTACAAAACCTAGCCAATCCACAAAACCGCAAGCCATTGGCTAGAGTTGCTTTTCTCGGTGCGAAAGGCTCTTACTCACATCTTGCGACCCGAGAATATTTCAGCCGTAAAAATACTGAGCTTATCGAACTCAATTGCGAACAATTTAGAGACATTACCAAAACCGTTGAATCTGGCCATGCAGATTATGGTGTTTTACCAATTGAAAACACCAGTTCAGGCTCGATTAATGAAGTGTATGACTTACTTCAACATACCACCCTATATATCGTCGGCGAGATCACTCAACCGATAGAACACTGCTTAGTTGCCACACAAGATATCCGCTTAGAAGCGTTGAAAATTCTCTATTCACACCCACAGCCACACCAACAATGCAGTGAGTTTTTAAGTCGCTTGCAAGGGGTCAAACTGGAAACCTGTGCTAGCACTGCCGATGCGATGAAAAAAGTACAACAACTGCAACGTGATGATGTTGCAGCAATCGGCAATGCAGCAAGTGGCAAATTGTATGGCTTACAATCGATTCAAACCAATATCGCTAACCAAACAGAAAACCATACTCGGTTTATTGTTGTGGCCCGTAAACCAATTGAAGTCTCAACTCAAATTCCAGCAAAAACTACCCTGATCATGTCAACGGCACAAGAAGCTGGCTCATTAGTCGCCACCCTATTAGTGCTCCAACGTTATGGTATTAATATGACCAAACTGGAATCCAGACCTATCATGGGTAATCCGTGGGAAGAAATGTTCTATGTCGACTTGCAAGCTCATCTGGATTCAGAAGAGATGCAAAAAGCACTTAGTGAACTAACTAAACTAACCAAACATTTAAAGGTACTTGGCTGTTATCCTATTGAGAATATTAAACCCACTCAGGTTAAGTTAATCCCAGCGTAAAAAACTGCTGATGGTGCAATCTCTAACAATGTTGAGTGATTGCTAAGTAGGAAGCTCGTCAGTCACCATTAATATAGATAACCATAGTGATTGAAACGAACGTAGCTATACCCAAACGACTTGGAGTTGCAGGTAGGCGGCAAGTAAGTAAATCCCGATGAGCATAGGCAAACTATGTGATTGGGGAGCCAACACCGCTGCTGCTTCAAGTCGGAAGGGGATAACACCGCAACAATTCAACTAGCAACAACATATTGACTAGGAAATAAAGAGAATCTCAACATGTCATCAAATCAAGCCATTATCCATATCATCGTCGCTTCACTGAATCCTGCCAAAATTAACGCCGTTAAAAGCGCTTTTGAGCAATTATTTCCTAATCATACATTGCAATTACAGGGCGTGACGGTTGATAGCGGTGTTGCTGCTCAACCAATGAGCGATGAAGAGACCAAACAAGGCGCACTTAATCGAGTGCACCATGCAGAGCAAGCTTATCCAGGAGCCGATTTTTATGTGGGATTAGAAGCAGGCATTGAGCAGGGGATGACATTTGCCTGGATGATCGTCAAATCAGGCGAACAATATGGCGAGTCTCGTTCTGCCAGCCTCATGCTACCTCCCGCCATTAACCAACGTTTACACGCCAACAATGAACTTGGTGAGATTATGGATGAAGTATTTGGTACCGATAACATCAAACAAAAAGGAGGAGCGATCAGTTTACTTACTCAACATCATTTAACTCGTAGCTCAGTTTACCATCAGGCTCTTATTTTAGCCTTAGTACCATTTTTGCATCCCGAGCTATTTATGCCTTTAGATTTAGATAAAGCACCGAAAAAATAGTCACCACTTACACGACTCAAGCAAACAGGTGCGAATTTAACCTATCGAAATAAAACGCTTTTTCCTTTTAACTTACCGCAATATCATTCATATCACAGCAAATCATACAATAAGCTATTTGAGTAGCAACGATGCCAAAGCTTCACGCTCAGTTAATGAGCGTGATTTTAACTCATTAGAGCCACGAGTAATGGTTGCGACCCCCACTCCCAGTAATTGACTCATTTGCCGTTGAGATAACTCCCCTTTCAATAACTCACAGAGAATATTGATTCGTGCAACTAAAGCCTCTCGTTCATCAGGCGTCATTAACATGGTCAGTAGCATCTCATGTTGATCGAGTGATGCAGCTTGTTGCACCAAGGTTAATAATTCGCTCCAGTCACTGTAATCCGGTTGTGTTGACATGGTTGTACTCGTTAAGTGATACATGCTCCGTATTGTAGAACAGACTGCGAGGGAATCAATACATAGTCTGCAACTCATTGTCGGTTAAAAATGGGCCATTTACTCCCATCACATCGCGATAGTAAGTTTCAAACATCAACACGTTTTGGATATAGCCTCTGGTTTCGCGAAACGGAATCGCCTCAATAAACGCATAAGCATCTAACTGCCCTTGAGTCTGTTCTCGCCAGCGATCGACTCGGCTGGGGCCAGCATTGTAAGCAGCAAAAGCCAAAATACGATTGTTATTGTATCTCGCCAATAAATCATTCAGATAATGACTGCCAATTTCGATATTTTTACCGACTTGGAAAAGCTCATCTTCATGTTGATAACTTAAGCGATATTTTTGCGCGGTATAACGAGCCGTTGTCGGCATGACCTGCATAATGCCCCGAGCACCAACAGGAGAACGCGCTTCAATATCCATCGCACTTTCTTGCCTCGCCAACGACATCAAGGTAATCGGATCAATACCATGTTTCTCTCCATAAAAATTGAACCACCATTGATGGGCGAGAGGAAAACGTAACTGAGTGTTATCCCATAAATTGGCCGATATCGTCGCGCGGACCGTTAAATGATACCAATGTTGTGTGGCAGCATAGACCGCGAGCATCTCTTTGCTGGGTTGTTCCACTCGCTGCAATAGCCAATTCCATTCGCTCTTCGCTGCGGCGATTTTATCGCGCTCAATCAACTCACCGATGCGAATGAGCTCTGTTTGATAAGGTTTAATCAACTCGCGATTTAAAGAGAGCGTCGAACTTGGGTATTGAATAGATTGTTGTAATGCTTCTGCTGCAGCAACACTATAAAAATTACGTAACCCGAGTAAGCTACGCATTCTTTTCAGTCCCTGTTCCGCTTGTCCTGCTTGTAATTCACTGCGTGCTAACCAATATTGCCAACGCGTTGAAGTTTTATCTTCTGCGGGTAATTGCTCTATCCACTTAGCTATTCCCTGCCAATCCATACTGCGCAACGCTAAACGTATTCGAGTTTCAATTAAGTGGGTATTATCACTGCCCATAATCATACTATCGCGCCATTGTTGAAGCTCAGGTGGTTCGACACTCATCATACGTAAAGCGATATATTGCCCAGTCCGAGCACGCAACGAATCCGACCAATCTAGCTGTTTATCAACTAATATCCATAACCGTTGGGCTTGAATCGCATCGGCTCTCGCTGCTTTTTCTAACGCCAGCTCCACCTGACGATACAACAGGGTTTTATCGCGATACTGGGTAATAAAACTCACTACCGTTTCAGGTTTGTCGTACAAGCCGATCATTGCCAACGCTTCTGCATGTGTCGGTTTGCCATCCAGCTTACTGGCTAAATGACGCATTAATGACCGATTTCGCCCTTCAAAAGCCAATAGCATACGTTGTAAAACTAGACTATCCGTCAAGCCACCTTGCTGCTCCCACACCGTGAAGAGCGGATCGCAAGCCGAAGAAACACTTGCGCCACTTTGCCACAGCGCTTTAGCGCCAACGAAGGCTTCGTTGTAACGCCCAGTTTTTAACTTGGCATGATAATAGTGACAGCGATACGTTTCTCCATTGGGTTCATTCGGTGAAAACTTCAACATCTCCGCCCACTTTCCCTGACTCGCTAAAGCATCAAAATAAGGTGCACTGATCCGATTTGAAAAAGGAAATGTTTTATGACTATCGATAAAATTACGCACCACAATCGGAGATTTATCACCTAAATCAATCAAAAAGCTCCGATAGTCGAGATATGGTGTTAATGGATAATCGGCTATCTGTTTGCGCGCTTTTTTGAAACGTGTGACATCTTTATTATCTAACCATTGGTGTGCTTGTTCATACAATTCACGTTGCGCTTCTAAGTCTAAGGTTTTGCTAACCCCTAAGTGACTAAAACTCATTGCACCGATCAAAACGCAGCCGAGCAGCATTGATGAACTGTGCTTATGCCGTTTCAATAAAACCCGATACCCCATTGCGATGATCCCTTCTATTTCCCTTTCCCAATTCACATTATTACGCAGATTCTTCAGCGAAATGTAAAGGTGTAAGATGTAAACTTGAAGTCAATAGTAATAAAAACCTTAATCCACTTGTTGCATTTAAATTTCTTACACATTGTGTGGTTCATTTCCCCAGTCAGAAACCGTCAACCAAGCAAAATAACTGTCTGACGAGTAACAAAAGGATTAGCTTTGATATAGAATAATGGCTTTGTTCTGTTTGAAAGATTAGGAATGATCGGCAATGGCTGAATACGTCTATACCATGTCGCGGGTGAGCAAAGTTGTGCCTCCTAAGCGTCAAATCCTCAAAGATATTTCGTTAAGCTTTTTCCCTGGTGCTAAAATCGGCGTGCTTGGCCTCAATGGCTCAGGTAAATCGACACTCCTACGCATTATGGCAGGGATTGATCAAGATTTTGATGGCGAAGCTCGTCCGCAACCCGGCTTAAATGTGGGATACCTTCCCCAAGAGCCTGTCTTGGACGAAAATAAGACGGTGCGTGAAGTGGTTGAAGAAGCGGTTGCTGATGTGGCCCATGCACTCAAGCGACTCGATGAAGTCTACGCCGCTTATGCTGAACCGGACGCAGACTTCGACGCCCTAGCCAAAGAGCAAGGCGAGTTAGAATCGCTGATCCAAGCCAAAGATGGTCATAATTTAGAAGCCGCTCTCGAGCGTGCCGCCGACGCTTTACGTCTGCCTGAATGGGATGCCAAAATCGCCACTCTATCAGGTGGTGAACGCCGCCGAGTAGCGATTTGTCGTTTACTGCTTGAAAAGCCCGATATGCTACTGCTCGATGAGCCCACCAACCACTTAGATGCTGAATCTGTGGCTTGGCTTGAGCACTTCTTGGTTGATTATAGCGGTACTGTGGTGGCGATTACCCACGACCGTTACTTCCTCGATAATGCTGCAGGTTGGATTTTAGAACTGGACCGTGGTGAAGGTATTCCATGGCAAGGTAACTACACGTCTTGGCTAGAACAAAAAGATGAACGTTTGAAACAAGAAAAAGCCGGGGAAAGTGCCCGTCAAAAAACCATCGAAAAAGAGCTAGAATGGGTTCGTCAAAATCCAAAAGGTCGTCAAGCTAAATCTAAAGCGCGGATGGCTCGCTTTGAAGAGATGACCACCGGCCAATACCAAAAACGTAACGAAACCAATGAATTGTTCATCCCACCTGGTGAGCGTCTTGGTGATAAAGTGCTGGAAGTCAACAACCTAACCAAATCGTTTGGTGATCGCGTACTGATTGATAATCTGTCATTCAGCATGCCGAAAGGCGCGATCGTTGGTATTGTCGGTGCTAACGGCGCCGGTAAATCAACCTTATTTAAAATGCTTAGTGGCGCTGAGCAGCCCGATTCAGGAACCATTGAGTTAGGTGAAACGGTTAAATTAGCTTCGGTCGATCAGTTCCGTGACAGCATGGATGACAAGAAAACGGTCTTCCAAGAGATCTCTGAAGGCGCGGATATCATTAAGATCAATAACTTTGAAATTCCAGCGCGAGCGTACTGCTCTCGCTTCAACTTTAAAGGTAATGATCAGCAAAAAATCATTGGTGAGCTATCTGGGGGGGAGCGTAACCGCGTCCATCTAGCCAAGCTGCTTAAAGCGGGAGGCAACGTCCTACTGCTCGATGAACCAACCAACGACTTAGATGTTGAAACCCTACGCGCACTCGAAGAAGCCTTATTGGAATTCCCAGGCTGTGCGATGGTGATTTCGCACGACCGTTGGTTCCTTGACCGTATTGCCACTCATATCCTTGATTATCGGGATGAGGGACAAGTGAACTTCTATGAAGGTAACTATACCGAATATATGGAATGGCTAAAGCGCACGCTTGGCGCTCAAGCGGCTGAGCCACATCGTATTAAGTACAAACGGATCAGCAAATAATCCGTTGCCCAGATTAAAGCTACCTTCGGGTAGCTTTTTTTGCTCTGCGCAAAACCTTATTTCGTGCGCCAAATTCGAGTTAAGGCACCTGCACTCTGCTATGCTTAATGCGTACTCATTACGCAATTGTAGGACTTATGATCGAACGTCGACAGTTTTCACGCATCCTTTACCAAGCGCCAGCAATGTTACAGCAAGGTGATATACAGCTCACGACTTGTATCCACGATCTCTCTTTACGAGGTTTACTCTTGTGGGCCGTCGATGAACCCAATTTAGATAGCGATCAGTTAGTAGACGTGGCGTTTACCCTGCCGGAAAGCGAGATCACGATTCGTTTAAGCGGACAATTGGTGCGGCAAAATGAGCGTATTCTGCATATCAAGATAGTTCATATTGATTTAGAGAGTATCGCCCATTTAAAACGCCTAGTAGAACTCAATATCGGTGATGACGAGCTTTTACACCGCGATTTAGAACATTTAGTGACTGAGGCTCCATAACGTTTATCAACGTTGCCAAGCATCGCTGGCGTGTTTAAGTAAGTGCTGACTCTCTTGCATAAACTGCTGAGAATAGTCGCCAAACCAATCGCTCACTTGGTTAAATTGGCTAACAAAACCTAGTTTATCCCCTTGTTTAAGCAAGCCGACCGCTTGTTCCAAACTATCCTGAAAACGGCCAATCATCTCAATATTCTCTTGCGAAGATAAAATAATATCCGCGTATAAATTTGGGTCTTGCCCAAACAAACGCCCGACCATCGCCAATTCGAGACGGTAAATCGGTGAGCTTAATTTAAGCAACTGTTCAATATTAGGATTAACTTTACTTAAATGCAGACCGTAAACAAATGAAGTGAAGTGACGTAATGCTTGAATTAAGGTCATACCTTGATCGTGCTCTTGGGCATCAATGGCACATAAACTCGCTCCCCAAATCGCAAATTGGTCCAGCAGCCATTGATACTGCTCCACTCCTCGGCCATCACAATACACGATGACTTGCTTTGCTAAGCTTGGGACATCAGGTCCGAACATCGGGTGTAAACCAACCACAGGGCCAGAATGAACCTTCAACATGGCCGCCAACGGCTTCGATTTAATTGACGTTAAATCACATAAAATACAATCGGAAGGGAGTTGATTGAGTTTCTCAATCACACCGACAGTCAAATCTATCGGTACTGTCACCACCACTAAACCTGCATCATGTAAGAGTTCATCGGCGCGATGCCAATCTTGGCTACCCAGTACTTTGACCTGATAACCGGATAAATCAAACATGCGAGCAAACAGGCGACCGAGTTGACCATGACCACCGATGATCACCACTGAGCGTAATTCAGGCTTTAAACATTTAAAACCTGAGTCTTTCTCACTGGCGTAAGACTCACGCATGGTTCGGCGTAAAATATCTTCGATTAATTGTGGTGGCACACCTTGTGCTTCAGCTTCAGTACGGCGCGACGCCAGCATACTCGCTTCTCGTTCTGGAACATAAATCGGCAATC
Organism: Vibrio sp. A11; assembly: GCF_013048705.1. NCBI lineage: Bacteria > Pseudomonadati > Pseudomonadota > Gammaproteobacteria > Vibrionales > Vibrionaceae > Vibrio > Vibrio sp. A11. Next base: position 15,466 of record NZ_VHSI01000006.1, read on the forward strand.
CGTAACGGCTTTTGACCTCTCCGACTTGCTCAACTAATGCTAAACGGCGAGCCAGTAAATCAATCATCTGTTTATCCAATGCGTCGATTTGTTCCCGTAATGCATTCAACTCTTCAGCCATCGTTGTTCCTTTATCTACGATTTACAGCGGTCTGCTAAAAAAGGCACCAGCGCCTGGTGAGCATGACGCAATAATTGTTCTGTCGTTTGCCAATCAATACATGCATCCGTGATTGAAACGCCGTATTGCATTTGCGATTTAGGTAGCTCCGCTGATTGATTTCCTTCGTTTAAGTGACTTTCAATCATCACACCGATGATCGAGCGGTTTCCTTCGCGAATTTGATGAATCACATCTTCGGCCACCAATGGCTGGCGACGATAATCTTTACGTGAGTTGGCATGACTGCAATCGACCATCAATGCCGCGTCCAATCCAAAACCGGTTAATTGTTGTTCACACTCAGCGACCGAAACGGAATCGTAATTGGTTTGTTTGCCGCCACGTAAAATCACATGGCCATTCATATTACCTTGTGTAGTTAAAAGAGCCACTTGCCCTTCACGATTAATGCCCATAAAACGGTGGCTTGATGACGCGGCTTGCATCGCGTTAATCGCCGTCGATAAGCTACCATCGGTACCATTTTTAAAGCCAATCGGCATAGAAAGACCACTGGCCATCTCACGGTGAGTTTGTGATTCCGTCGTTCGAGCGCCAATCGCTGCCCAGCTGAAAGTATCGGCTAAATATTGCGGACTGATCGGATCAAGCGCCTCTGTCGCAAGTGGCATGCCCATCTCCGCTAAATCTACCAATAATTGACGGCCAACATGTAAGCCATGCTCAATATCAAACGATCCATCAAGATGCGGGTCATTAATCAGACCTTTCCAGCCAACCGTGGTACGTGGTTTCTCAAAGTAAACTCGCATCACAATATACAGTTGATCGCTCAGTTCAGCCGCCAATGCCTGCAGTCGTTTAGCATACTCTTTTGCGGCTTGAATATCATGAATAGAACAAGGGCCACAAACCACCAATAAACGGTGATCACGTTTATGGATAATATCCGCGATGGTTTGCCGAGATTGTCGAATCGACAGTCTGGCTTTTTCACTTAATGGCAGTTTAGCTTTTAATGCATCAGGGGTAATCAATACCTGTTCATCAACGATATTAATGTCACTTAAATCACTTTTCTTCATTGCTACACCTGTAATCTTTAATTTACACCAAAATGTATTTGGCGACCAAAACTCAACTAAACACAAAATAACAGGCTAAAAAAACATTGCAAGTGTAAATTTAAAAAAACAATTTGTGTAAACTAAAGATTACATGCCAGGTGCAACATAGCATTGAAAAAGTAATTCATTCAACCAATGTATTTTATTGCCTTCAAGTTACTTAAAATAGCGGCTTTGACTCTTTATGACTAGGCGCAAACATCGATGGAACTGATCCTCTCCCTACTACAGCAAATGTGTGTCTACTTAGTCTTGGCTTATATGCTGAGTAAAACCCCAATTTTTCTGCCATTACTCAACATTTCAGGTCATTTTAGTCATAAAATGACCGTTTATGTGCTGTTTTCATTGTTTTGTATTATGGGCACCTACTTCGGATTGCACATTGATGATGCGATAGCCAACACGCGAGCCATTGGCGCGGTTATGGGCGGGTTATTTGGTGGTCCTTTGGTCGGTTTTGCTGTCGGGTTAACAGGAGGTCTGCACCGTTATTCTCTTGGTGGGTTTACCGATCTTGCTTGCGCTATTTCGACCACTGCAGAAGGGCTGATTGGCGGCATCTTTCATGCTTATTTACTTAAACGAGGCAAACGCCATTTACTGTTTAGCCCTAGTGTGGTGTTTGGCATTACCTTCGTCGCTGAAATTGTGCAGATGGTTTTGATCTTACTGATTGCTAAGCCGTTTAGTGAGGCTTATCACCTCGTATCTGCGATTGCGGCGCCGATGATCATTGCCAACTCAGTAGGGGCGGCATTGTTTATGAGTATTTTACAAGATAGGAAAACCATTTTTGATGAGTATTCGGCGACTTTTTCACGCCGAGCATTAAACATCGCCGAACGTTCGGTTGGCATTTTAGCGGCAGGTTTTACCCCTGAAAATGCCCATAAAATTGCTCGTATTGTTTATGAACAAACCAATGTGGGTGCCGTTTCAATTACCGATTGCGACAAGATCCTCGCTTTTGTCGGCGTTGGCGATGATCACCATCGACCGAATACCGTGATATCTTCACAAAGCACTTTAGACGCCATAAATCGTAATGCGATCATTTATCTTGATGGTAAAGAGCATCCCTATCAATGCTCATTATCGGCAAACTGTAAATTGGGTTCCGCATTGATTATTCCACTACGAGCAGGAGATCGAGTGATCGGGACCATCAAGTTGTACGAACCAAAACGGAAATTATTTTCAACCATTAATGTCTCAATGGGCCAAGGTATTGCTCAACTACTCTCAAGCCAAATTCTGTATGGTGAATATCAAGCGAAACAAATTCTTCTCTCACGAGCTGAAATCAAATTACTGCAAGCTCAAGTCAACCCACATTTTTTATTCAATGCACTCAATACGATTAGCGCCGTGATCCGACGTGATCCAGCTAAAGCACGCGATCTTATTCAGCATCTTTCGCAATTTTTCCGCAGTAATCTCAAGCAAAATGTTGAAACGGTCACCTTGCAAGATGAGCTCGCACACGTGAATGCCTATTTAACCATTGAAAAAGCACGTTTTAGCGATCGTTTAGAAGTTGAGATTACGATCGATGAGCCACTATTAACTCGTCAATTACCGAGCTTTACTTTGCAGCCCTTAGTGGAGAATGCGATTAAACATGGAGTATCTAATCTGCTCGAAGGCGGTAAAATACGCATCTATAATCTCGCCGAGCCTGCCGGTCAGCGCATAGTGGTTGAAGATAATGCGGGGAGTTATCAAACGCCACAACACGATCACGATGGTTTAGGAATGCACATTGTCGATAAACGTTTAATCCATCAGTTTGGTCACTCAGCAACGCTTAAAATTGACGTTGAGCCAAACCATTGCACGCGAATGAGTTTTCTCATTCCTGAACAACAACGAGGAGCTTAAGGGATGGTAACGTTATCAGCTTTAGTGATTGATGATGAGTGTTTGGCCCGAGAGGAACTCATTGAATTACTCAATGAAAATGGCAACATGCGGGTAATTGGTGAAGCGAATAATGCGATTGAGGGGCTGAAAAAAATCAATCAGTTTAAGCCGGATGTGGTGTTTTTGGATATTCAAATGCCACAAATTACTGGGACTGAACTGCTCGCGATGCTCGATCCTGACACCATGCCCAAGGTGGTATTTGTGACTGCCTATGACCAATACGCACTGCAAGCCTTTGAAGATAACGCCTTTGATTATTTACTCAAACCGGTCGATCCGACGCGACTTGAAAAAACCATCCAACGTCTACAACGTAGCGTAGCGAAAACGCCGGATTACTCGATTCTCGCCCCCAGTCAGCTTGATCAAGTACCGTGTATTGGCCTCAATCGGATCATGATCATCCCAACGGGAGAGGTCGAATTTGCTTGTAGTGATATCGCTGGAGTGCACGTGCAAACCGCGCAGCAGCGAGCCAGTAGTCAACTGACGTTAAAAGTCCTAGAAGAAAAAACGCCTCTGCTACGTTGTCATCGTCAATATCTGATCAATCTTAAAGCCATCAAAGAGATCAAATTATTAGACAACGGTCTTGCAGAGATCATCACCCGTTCAGGCTACATCGTCCCAGTAAGCCGCCGTTTTTTAAAAGAACTCAAAGAGAAATTGGGGTTTTATTAGCCCCAATTTATTGATGAGAGAATCCTATTGCCACGCTAGAGTTAAGCGGAAGCCTCAACCAAACGGCGCATTGCCAAAGACGCTTGCTGCCATTCTGATGAGGACTGTAGTTGACGATAAGTAAAACTCTGCTTTTTCAATAAGGATAACGCTTGTGGTACTTCACTGATCGGCAGATTATCCAGCACCTCAACCGCCGACTCGCGTCGATTACACATCAAAATCATGTCGCATCCCGCCGCTAAAGACTGCTGTGCACGTTGTGCTGGGCCGCCCATTACTGCCGCCCCTTCCATACTCAAATCATCAGAAAAGACAATCCCTTGAAAACCGAGCTGTTGACGCAGTACTTGTTTTAACCAATAAGCCGAGCCACTGGCCGGTTGTGGATCATAATGAGGATAAATCACATGGGCAGGCATCATCGCATCCAAAAGACCTTGCTCGATATGAGCGTTGAAAATGGCCATATCATCAGCAATCGAGTCACGTTCATCAAATGGCGTTTCGAGATGTGAGTCTGCCAGCACCGCTCCATGCCCAGGAAAATGCTTCCCTGTGGTAGCCATACCCGCAGCTTTCATACCGCGCAGGTAAGCTCCGCTATAGGTCAGAACACTCTGTACATCATCACCAAAAGCTCGGTTACCAATTGCCCGACAATCAAAACCTTTATCCAATACTGGGGCGAAACTGAGATCAATATCATGAGCAATCAGTTCAGCAGCCATTAACCAACCACCACGATACGCCAACGCTTCACCATCAGTCGATTGCGCGTAACGCTGCGCAGCAGGAATAGGACTAAAACCGTCACGAAAACGCTGTACTCGTCCCCCTTCTTGATCAACGCCAATCAATATTGGCCGTTTAGCTGCTTGACGAATAGCGTGATTGAGGGCAACTAACTGTTGGCTATCATGGTAATTACGAGCAAACAGTATCACGCCTCCCACGGTAGGATGTGCGAGAATTTCACGATCTTCCGCCGTCAATTCATAACCGGCGACATCAAGCCATAACGGTCCCATGTTGGCTCCTTATTCAATGAGAAAGTTGAGAGTATTATCGACGTCATGCTCGTGTCGTTAGCGTGATACGAGCAATAAAAATGCAAATTAGCATAGCGAGTAAAGTTATTCAGGTAGTTTTTCAATTACAATGTCGTTTATCTTATCAATCACTTGGCAAATCGTATAACGATCGGAGTCGCTTGTGGATAATCCTGAACTGTATATTGGCATCATGTCTGGCACCAGTATGGATGGCGTCGACAGTGCATTAGTCTCCCTCACTGGCAATACCATCAAACTATTAGCACACGATAGTTTACTGATGCCAGAATCTATCAAGCAGCGCTTGTTAAATATTTGCTTAGGCCAGCCCACCAACTTACACGAGATTGGTCAGTTGGATCATCAACTGGGTCACCTATACGCACACGCAGTAGAACAATTACTGGCGCGCAGTGGTTATCGCCCTGAGCAAATCACAGCGATTGGTAATCATGGGCAAACCGTCTTTCATCAACCTACGGGAGAAACACCATTTACCATTCAGTTGGGCGATGCGAACATTCTTGCCACCCGTACAGGGATCACCACTGTAGCCGATTTTCGACGTAAAGATATCGCACTGGGCGGCCAAGGAGCTCCGCTGGTCCCGGCTTTTCACCAAACCATTTTTAATGCCACCGATTCAACTCTCGTCGTTCTTAACATTGGTGGCATTGCCAATATCTCAGTACTCACCACTGATAAGCGTGTCATCGGCTATGATACGGGACCGGGAAATGTGCTGATGGATTATTGGTGCGCGCAGCACACTGGTCGAGCTTATGACGAAGATGGTCAATGGGCTCGACAAGGTAAGCTTGATTTACCCCTCTTGCAGCGATTAAAACAAGATACTTACTTTTCGCAACCAGCACCCAAAAGTACTGGGAGGGAATGGTTTAATCTCGCTTGGCTTGAAAACAAGTTAGCAGGATTAACCGTAAACCAGCAAGATGTTCAACGTACGTTATGCGAACTCACCGCACAAACCATTAGTGAACAAGTTAATCAGTATGCCCAAGGAGTCGCACCGCAGTTATTAGTCTGCGGTGGAGGGGCACAAAATCCCTTGCTAATGGAACGCTTACAAGCCAATTTACCCACTTGGTTGGTTGCTCCCACTCAAGCGAAAGGCGTCGATGGTGATTATATGGAAGCCATGGCTTTTGCTTGGTTAGCCCAGCGACGGATCCATGATTTACCAAGCAACTTACCGGAGGTCACCGGCGCTAAACGAAGCACTTCGTTAGGCGTTATTTACTTACCTTAAACAAACGAACATGGCAGAACATCAGCGGTTGTATTCTCGCCAACCGCGCTGCCATTCCATGCGAAACTTATGGGCTTGCTCGGTCCCCTCGCACACGCCTTCGTAATATTGCCCACTGAGCCCCATCTGATAGGCAAAGTTAGGGTTACAATATTCTTGAACACCGTCTAAATAACCACGCTCATAATCAGCATGCTTGGCATTACCTAATTGAGATAGCGTTTGATAAGAGCGTTGTAAATTTCCAGCAATGCCATCGTTATAACCGATTTGATACCAATCTCCTTTCGCGGCGAGTTGATCATCGCTAGCGGCACAACCGAGCATTGCTAATAACCATAAAGCCATTACCCATCTTTTCATAAGTCACCTATCCACTGTTGTTAACCATTGTAACGTTTTATTAAAAACCACTTACCAAGCTTAAATGCCGCTTAATAAATTATACGACCACTGATAACAAAACGCCGTGCTAGTCACGAATTGTTCATTTAGTCTTCTACCGATTTTACCCCTACACATCCTACACCTAAGCCACTCAACGAAAAGTGAGCTAGGTATAATACAACCTGATAAAGGATACTGACTATGTTGTGGTTTCTCACCTGTGTTGCCGCGCTGATTGGTGGTTATTTTCTCTACGGTTTAGCTGTTGAAAAAATCTTTGGCATCAATGAACAACGCAAAACCCCCGCGCACACCAAAACCGATGGTGTCGATTATGTACCGATGTCGACACCTAAAGTCTACTTAGTCCAGTTGCTTAATATTGCTGGTGTGGGCCCTATTTTTGGTCCAATTATGGGTGCACTTTATGGTCCAGCGGCAATGCTGTGGATTGTCGTCGGCTGTATTTTTGCTGGTGCGGTTCACGATTATTTCTCCGGCATGCTATCGATTCGTAACGGTGGTGCATCGGTACCGGCGATCACCGGACGTTACTTAGGCAATGGCGCCAAACATTTTATGAACATTTTTGCCATTGTTCTACTACTGCTGGTCGGTGTCGTCTTCGTCTCAGCGCCAGCTGGCATGATAACCAACCTTATCAACTCACAAACCCATTTCACCGTCACCATGACCAGCATGGTGGTGATCATTTTTGCTTACTACATTATCGCCACCATTGTCCCAGTGGATAAAATTATTGGCCGTTTTTATCCACTGTTTGGCGCGCTGCTGATTTTTATGTCAGTGGGGCTAATGAGCGCTATCGCTTGGTCGAGCGATCATCAAGTGCTTGGTGGCTTTGAGATGCGAGATATGTTCAGTAATCTCAACCCTAATGATATGCCACTTTGGCCTGCATTGTTTATTACTATCGCTTGCGGTGCTATCTCAGGTTTTCATGCCACGCAATCGCCGCTCATGGCACGCTGTATGGAAAATGAAAAAAATGGTCGCTTCGTGTTCTTTGGCGCGATGATCGGGGAAGGGATCATTGCTCTGATTTGGTGTACGATTGCCCTGTCTTTCTTCGGTTCACTCGATTCACTTTCAGCGGCGGTAGCAAATGGGGGGCCAGGCAATGTCGTTTATAGTGCTTCCTTTGGTTTGCTTGGCGTATTTGGTGGAATACTGGCTTTTCTCGGCGTGGTAATTTTACCGATCACCTCTGGTGATACGGCGTTTCGTTCGAGCCGTTTGATTCTTGCCGAATATTTTAATATGGAGCAAAAAACGCTGCGCAATCGACTCATGATGGCGCTACCACTGTTTATTCTGGGTGGGATTTTAACCCAAGTCGACTTTGCGATTATCTGGCGTTACTTTGGTTTCGCTAACCAATTGACCGCGGTAATGATGTTATGGACCGCATCCGCTTATCTACTGCGTCACAATAAGTTGCATTGGATCACGACCGTCCCAGCCCTGTTTATGACCACGGTTTGTGTGACCTTTATCCTCAGTAATAGTGCGCTGGGCTTTGGCTTAGCCATGACGCTCTCGACCATTATTGGAATAAGCACGTCATTAATCGCGATGGTCTATGTGATGCGTATTTCCAAAGGCAAAGGCGATATCGATTTGGCTGAACAGCAAGAGATTGAGAAGAACTCGGTCGAAACCGCTTAGCAAAATACGTCATCGTTAAGCTACTCGTATTAAGATAGGCGTAAAAAAGGGGCTAAATACATTAGCCCCTTTTTAGCCTGTGACGGTTAAGCCAACAGGCTCATTAAATCGGTTATCAATTAATCTGCTTAATTTGTAACTCTTTAGGTACTTCGAAAAACATATTTTCTTCTCGGCCTAATACCTCTTCAACGTCTGTGGCTCCAAAATCTTTGATTTGCTGTAAAATGTTATTAACCAGCGCTTCAGGAGCAGAAGCACCCGCCGTTACCCCGATCATAGTGACATCATTAAACCAATCTGGTGAGATATCCTCAATACAATCAATCAAATAGCTAGGCGTGCCTAATTTTTCTGCCAGTTCTTTTAACCGAGTTGAGTTGGACGAATTTTTCGATCCGACAACGACCATCACGTCCACTTGCTCGGCCAAAATACGCACCGCGTCTTGGCGATTTTGTGTCGCGTAGCAGATATCATCTTTACGCGGCCCTTGGATCTCAGGGAAAACCTCACGCAGCTTTTCAATCACATCAGCCGTTTCATCCACGGATAGGGTGGTTTGACTGACATAATGTAAATGAGTTGGATCTTTTACTTGAGTTTTTAAAGCATCGACATCTTCCGGCTTTTCCACCAAATACATCTTGCCTTTTTGACTGGCGTATTGCCCCATCGTGCCTTCCACTTCAGGGTGCCCCGCATGACCAATCAAAACCACTTCCATATGGCGACGACTCGCACGTGCCACTTCCATATGAACTTTAGTGACCAAAGGACAAGTGGCATCAAACACCGTCAAAGATCGAGCTTTAGCTTCTTGACGAACCGCTTGGGAAACACCATGTGCAGAGAAAATGACGATACTATCGTCAGGAACCTCACTGAGCTCTTCAACAAAAACAGCACCACGCTGTTTTAGTCCTTCAACCACGAAACGGTTATGGACCACTTCATGGCGTACATAGATCGGCGGCTGATACAGCTCTAATGCACGTTCAACAATGCTGATCGCGCGATCAACGCCAGCGCAAAAACCGCGTGGGTTAGCTAACAATATTTTCATGTTATGGCTCATGGATTCAAATCGGGCTAGTGTAAAGTAAATTAATCAACGGAGACAATTTCGACATCGAAAATAACCTCTTGGCCAGCAAGAGGATGATTAAAATCAACGGTCACTGAGTCGCCAGCGATTGCGGTAATAATACCAGGAATTTCCATCCCATCAGGACCACTAAATGCCATAATAGTCCCAACATCGACGTCACTGTCACCGACAAATTTACCACGATCCATATAATGGATATGATCAGGATTTGGCAATCCAAAAGCATCTTCAGCAGCCAGCTCAATCACTTTCTTTTCTCCCGCTTGCATACCATGCAAGTGACGTTCAAAATTATCACTGAGACTACCATCCCCCATGATCAATTTGGCAGGTTTTCCCATATTATGGGTACTATCCGCTACCGATCCATCCTTGAGTTTAATAGTAAAATGTAACGTCACAGCAGAATTATCAGTAATGATACTCACGTTATTAGGCTTCCTTAAAATAGTCAATCGCCTCTCTGGAGCGACTTATTATGAACAATGACAGAGATGACGGCCTTCATGCTCATCGCTGTACATCTCGACGCAGAGTGATAAACACGTTAGCGTTGTTGCAATACTCCCGACACGTTCTAACAAAAAGCGCCGACCGAATCAACGGACGACGCTTAAGGTTATTCAATGACGATAGACTTAAAACCGTTATTTCTTATTGCGAAAGCCATCTAAAATAACCATCGCAGCCCCAATACAGATCGCGCTATCCGCTAAATTAAAGGCTGGCCAGTGGTAAGTTTTCCAATAAAAATCGAGATAATCGACCACAAAACCGTGCACGACGCGGTCAAAAACATTACCAACCGCACCACCAATGATCAATGCATAAGCAATGTTATTCCATTTCTCTGTCGCGGGTAAACGGCGCATCCAATACACCAATAACGCTGTGACAGCAAAAGCAATGGCCGTAAATAGCCAACGCTGCCATCCCGCCTGTTCACTGAGAAAACTGAATGCTGCGCCGTAGTTATGAACATACAATAAATTAAAAAATGGCAGTACTTCTATCCGATTATGCCATCCATAACCCATGTTGTTCATGACGACCGATTTAATCCCGATGTCAGCCAGAAAAATCAGCAGCGCTAGCCACAGCCAACGCACACCGGATTGTTTTAACGTTAATGCCTGTTGAGTCATAGATAACCTTGGTAATGAAAGAAACCAATACGATTACGCGAACTGACGTTGTTCACCATCGCCATCAATGTTAGACACGCAACGACCACAAATGGTTTCATGGCCAGCAATCGTACCCACATCATCGGTATGGTGCCAACAGCGCTCGCATTTCTCGGCGTCTACTTTACTCACCTCAACCCATAGACCATTAATCTCAGTGGCTTGGGCCAGCGCACTTTTTTCACTCAACGATTTGACTTCAGCTTTAGACGTTAACAAAACAAAACGTAACTCGTTATGCAGTCGCTTAAGCTTAACGGCCAGTGCATCATCGACAAACAAAGTCACCTGTGCTTGTAACGAACCACCAATCACTTTTTCATTTCGAGCATTTTCGAGTAGCTTATTCACCGCACCACGAACGTGTTGGATATCATTCCAAAATGCGTTGTTAAACGTTTCACTTTCGTCTAAACCAACCAGACCTTGGTACCATTCGCTGGTAAAGACAAATTGACCGCGTGCTTGACCGTCAGCTTGCTTGGCTGGCATCGCGTGCCAAATCTCATCGGCGGTGAATGACATAATCGGTGCCATCCAACGTACTAACGCTTCCACGATGTAATACAAGGCCGTTTGGCAACTACGCTGCGCATGACTACCGCGTTTTGCCGTGTATTGACGATCTTTGATCACATCTAAATAGAATGAACCCATTTCAATTGAACAGAAATGCATTAGACGCTGTACGACCGCATGGGTGTTGTATTCATCATACGCTTTGATGATCTCTTGCTGCGCAGCCAATGCACGACCGACAGCCCAACGATCCAATGCCACCATTTCCTCAACAGGGATCATATCCGTCGCAGGATTAAAGCCATTAAGGTTAGCGAGGAAGAAACGAGCCGTATTACGAATTCGGCGATAAGCATCGGCGCTGCGTTTTAAGATTTCATCAGACACCGCCACTTCACCAGTATAATCGGTTGAAGCGACCCACAAACGTAAGATATCAGCACCTAATTTATTGGTGACATCTTTCGGCGCAACCACGTTACCAATCGATTTAGACATTTTACGTCCTTGACCATCCACCACAAATCCATGGGTTAACACCTCTTTATAAGGTGCTTTACCTTTCATTGCGACCGATGAGATCAATGACGATTGGAACCAACCGCGATGCTGATCCGAACCTTCAAGGTACATGTCAGCTTGTGCTCCGTTAAACTCAGGACGAGTATCAACAACCGCATAATGAGTTACGCCTGAATCGAACCAAACATCCAATGTATCCAGTACTTTTTCATACTGTTCAGCGTCAGCACCCAAGAGCTCAGCAGTATCGACATCCCACCACGCTTGAATGCCTTTTTGCTCAACCAACTGTGCAACTTTCTCAATCAAAGCAGGCGAGTTAGGATGTAATTCTGCCGTCTCTTTATGCACAAATAGAGCAATCGGAACGCCCCAAGTACGCTGACGAGAAATACACCACTCAGGACGGCCTTCAATCATGCCTTCAATACGGCTTTGACCCCAATCTGGCATCCATTTTACGCCTTTGATTTCACTTAAGGCTTGTTCACGAAGACCCGCTTGATCCATCGAGATAAACCATTGAGGCGTCGCACGGAAAATGATCGGCGTTTTATGACGCCAGCAATGTGGATAGCTGTGCTCATAAGCATGGTGATGCAACAACGCACCTTTTTCTTTCAATACTTCAACCACCGCATCGTTGGCTTTAAAGACATGTTGTCCTGCAAACAGTTCGGTATCTGAAAGATAAACCCCATTTGAACCGACAGGGTTGGCAACTTCAAGACCGTATTTTTGACCAACGGCAAAGTCTTCTTGACCGTGTCCTGGCGCAGTATGCACCACACCCGTCCCCGATTCGGTCGTCACATGATCGCCCAAAATGGCGGGCACCGTAAAATCATAGAATGGATGGTTAAATTGAGTCAGCTCAAGCTCTGCGCCGGTAGCAAAGCCTAGATTATGGAAATGCTCAATACCAGCGCGATCGATGACTTGCTTTGCCAATTCAGAGGCAACAATGATTCGCTCTGGTTTTTCACCTTCAACTTGGATAAGAACATATTCTAAATCATTGCGTAAACAAACCGCGCGGTTAGCAGGCAGTGTCCATGGCGTGGTCGTCCAAATCACAATCGAAACCGGCCCATGACCTTGATGGCCCTCTGATAAGCCAAATTTTGCTAGTAAACTGGCTTCATCAGTAGCACGAAAACGGACATCAATCGACGGCGATACTTTGTTCTTATACTCAACTTCTGCTTCAGCCAACGCCGAGCCACAATCGGTACACCAGTGAACCGGTTTAAAGCCCTTAAGCAGATGGCCATTATCGGCAATTTTACCTAACGCGCGGATAATGTTCGCTTCAGTGGCAAAATCCATTGTCCGGTAAGGTTTATCCCATTCACCAAGAATGCCTAACCGTTTAAAGCTCTCTTTTTGTCCTTCAACTTGCCCCGCCGCATAGTCACGACATTTTTCGCGAAACTCTGCCGCCGTCACTTTTTGACCCGGTTTACCGACTTTTTTCTCAACCATTAATTCAATCGGTAAGCCATGACAATCCCACCCAGGGATATAGGGCGCATCAAAACCTGATAACGTTTTGGATTTAATAATAATGTCTTTAAGAATCTTATTGAGTGCGTGACCAATATGAATGTCGCCGTTGGCATAAGGAGGGCCATCGTGCAGGACGAAAGATTTTTTGCCTTGTTTCGCTTGACGGATTGCTCCGTACAGATCTTCTTTGTACCAACGTGCTAGCATTTCTGGCTCACGTTTAGCCAGATCGCCACGCATTGGAAACCCTGTTTCAGGTAAGTTCAGGGTATCTTTATATTCACTCATCGATTCTTAATTCCGTTGTATTGGGCGACGTTAGACATTATACGAATCGGTGGAATCAACCGATTCGCTGTAAAGCTGCTGCAGCCACACCCTTGCTGCCTCAGCATCCAATTCAATTTGTTGTTTCAGTGCATCAAAAGATGCAAATTTTTGCTCATCACGCAACTTGTGCAATAAAGCCACTTCAAGTTGCTTACCATATAGATTGCCTTGAAAGTCAAAAAGATGCACTTCAAGTTGTTGCCGAACACCATTGACTGTCGGACGTTGACCAATATTCGCGACGCCGCCCAAAGGCAATGTCGAAAGACCATAGACCTCAACCACGTAAACACCAGAAACCGGTGATACGCATCGTTTAAGAGGAATATTTGCCGTTGGAAAACCAATCGTTCGCCCCAGTTTACGACCGTGCGAAACACGACCACTGATACTGTAGGCTCTGCCTAACATCGTATCGGCCGTTGCAAGTTGATCGCTGGCCAATGCTTCTCTGATTAAGGTACTACTGACACGTGACTGCTGAACACAAAAACTTTGTGTACTGACAACCTCGAAACCGTATTGCTCACCGGCTTGACGTAGCATCGCAAAATCACCTTTGCGACCTTGTCCAAAACAGAAATCATCACCAACAACCAGAAACTTAACACCCAATTGCCCGACCAACAAGTCACGGATAAAAGCCTGCGCTTCTAAATTAGCAAAACGGTGGTTAAAATTAACGCACAGTAAGCGATCAATGCCTAATTTCCCTAACTGAACAAACTTATCTCTTAAACGAGTAAGCCTTGCGGGAGCTTTCGATGTTAAAAACAGCTCCATGGGCTGCGGTTCAAAAGTCATCACCACGGAAGGCAAATTCAGCTGTTTGGCTCGCTGAGAAACTTGGCTTAATACTTGTTGATGACCAAGATGCACACCATCAAAGTTACCGATAGTTAGCACACAACCATGATGATGAGGCTTGATATTATGAATACCGCGGATCAATTCCATTGGGATAAACTTAAAACCTATTATTCTTAATGGTACCGACACCCGATCGCAAAACAGACTGGCACAAGTGAATCTCAACCATCATTAACGGTAAGAAACACACACCACCAGCACGATTAGAACTGACGATCAGCAGGGCATCTCTAATATGGATGTAAAACCGACGGATTATACCTTAATTGTCATTAATCTGTCGCCGCTTTTAAATCTTTTAAACGTATCCCTAACAATAAGGCCGTTAACAAATAGGCGACCGCTCCGAGTACAATCAACCCACATAAAGTCAAAGCTCGTTCAGTTAAACCCCACTTGAGCCAATCGGCCATGGAATCCAACTGCCAATAAATCGCCATGACCATCACAGCACCAGCAATAACTAAACGAGCAATAAATGCTAGCGTTTGGGTGGTCACTTTATACACGCCTTGCTGATGCAATCCACGATAAAGTAGGGCCATATTAATGAATGCCGATAAGGCCGTCGCTGCCGCTAAACCAACATAACCAAAAGGCCAAGCAAAAATCGCATTAAAAATAATATTACTTAGCATAGCTATAATGCCATAACGAACCGGGGTTTTAATGTCTTGTCGTGAGTAATAACCTGGCGCTAAGACTTTAATTAACATAAAGTTTAATAAGCCTGCAGAATAAGCAAACAAAGACAGTGACGCCTGTTGAACATCATGAGCAGAAAACTCACCACGCATAAAAAGCACCATCAACATCGGTTTGGCTAACACCATTAATCCGAGCATCGCCGGAATGCCCAATAAGATGACCATTCTGACTCCCCAATCCATGGTCTGCGCAAAACCGTCTTGATGAGCATCGACATGCTTACGGGATAAAGCGGGTAAAATCACGGTTGCAATAGCGATTCCGAACAAACCAAGCGGAAACTCAAGTAACCGATCGGAATAATAAAGCCAACTGATCGACCCCGTTTGTAAGAAACTGGCAATAAAAGAGTCAAATAGCAGGTTAATTTGGCTAACAGAGACCCCAAAAAGTGCCGGGATCATCAATGTGCGAATTTTAACCACACCGGGATCTTTCCAAGCCCATTTCGGCCTAACTAACATACCTGCTTGGATCAAAAATGGCAGTTGGAATAGAAATTGGACTAAACCGCCCAAAAACACACCTATTGCCAAACCGATTTCTGGTTTAGCGAGATTAGGCGAAATATACCAAGCAGATAAAATCATCATTACATTAAGAAATACCGGCGTAAAAGACGAGACGGCAAATTTTCCTAACGTGTTTAGTACCGCCCCAGAAAGCGCGACAAAGGTAATAAACCATAAATAAGGGAACGTGATTTTAAGTAATAAGCTGGCCAACTCAAACTTTTCGGCAGCCGGACCTCCCGATAACCAATCTAAAAACCAGCCAGCGCCGAATAGCGCCGTTACAACACCGGAAAACAGCACACCGATTAAAGTCACGATCGTCACTAACAAACCAAGAGTACCAGAGACTTTGGCAATCAACTCTCGTGTTTTCTGTTTGTCCCCCGCTGCATGATATTCCGTTAAGACAGGAACAAAAGCTTGCGAGAAAGCGCCCTCAGCAAATAGACGGCGTAAAAAGTTGGGGATACGATTAGCAAAGAAAAACACATCGGCACTCGCTCCCGCTCCCATTAAATTGGCCACGACAATATCCCGCACCAGTCCCAACACTCGGGAAATAAAGGTCATAGTACTGACAACAATACCAGACTTGAGTAAGCGTTTACTCACAGTAACCTCGAAGAAAAAACCTGAATATAAATACAAAGAATGAGTAGAGCGCATAAACCGCCCTTCTCGCCAACTTACCTGAACAATCACGCTCCCAAGTGAGGGTAACCACTGGATGAAGGATAATATCGCGTAATCTTAAATAAGAATGTCAGGATGAGATCAGATAAGTATTAGCATTGCCCAAAAAATACTGTTAGAATCCACGCCATCTTAACCGTGAAAGCCTTGTGATACCAAACTTGTTTGGTTTAGACGGGTTTTTGCACAAATCATTTGACATTTAAGTGCAAATAAGGGATATTTCCGGCCCTTAAATTGTCACCGAACTAAAGTTTTTGGGAGTTAGACCCTTGGCAAATAACAAATCTGCTAAGAAGCGCGCTATCCAATCTGAAAAACGTCGTCAGCACAATGCTAGCCGTCGTTCAATGATGCGCACTTATATGAAGAAAACAGTTGCTGCAATTGCTGCTGGCGACAAAGAAGCTGCAACTGCTGCGTTTGCTGTAGTTACACCAATCCTTGACCGCATGGCGACTAAAGGCCTTATTCATAAGAATAAAGCAGCTCGTCATAAGTCTCGTTTCTCTGCTGCGATTAAAGCTCTATAATAGAACTTGATATCCATCAGTGATAAAAAAACCGGCTAAGGCCGGTTTTTTATTTATCTAACAACTTTGATTTTTCACTCTGTTGATCATAACAAGATTTTTTGTCATGAGGGCATCGTTTTTCATTTCCATTCAATCAAAGTTGGGGAACATCCTGTCAGTGAGCGCAATATAAACCATGTAAAAGCTCAATCATTGCTTTTACTTCATTACTACTCAAGGTATAAAATACCGTTTGCGCCTCTTTGCGCGTCTCAACTAAGCCATCCCGTCTTAGCCAAGCTAGGTGTTGTGACAACGCAGACTGACTCAACTCTAACTTGCTGCATAACTCACCAACGGAAAGTTCTTGATTGTGCAACAAGCAAAGAATTTGTAGCCGCCTCTCATTGGCCATGGCTTTTAATAACACCACTGCCTGAGCGGAGTTTTGTTCCATTTGTTCTAGGTTCATGAGCAAGCCCCTTTAAAAATAACAACTTAAACAAACTGACCTTAACGTGCTATCCGACACAGTAAAAGTGAAGCCATTCAGCGTACGCTCAACAACTTATTATTTTGACGATGAGTTATAACTCTTAAGAGACAAATAACACTGCAGTTCGTTTAAATATATCAGCGCATCCAAGATCAGAACGAACCTGCTATGGATTGACCAATCTGACAGATAGTAATCTATTTGTTAACAATAATATACACCAAAACAAATCGAAAAAGCCCTGCACCACGAATTGAGACAAGCGTTCCATTCAAGCGTGATTATTCAAAAAAATGACTAAAATCAGCATCACAGACACTCTTCACTGCGGGGTGCTGGATCATTCTTTCCGCAAAAATCACGTAGTATTCTTCTTTAATTTCTTCTAAACGACTCAGTAAATGTAAAGAACCTTCCTGTTCCATCTCTGAACGTAATAAAAGCGGAGCCATAAAAATCACATCTGGATGATACAAAGCAAACGCCTTCATTAAAGCCGCATCATCAAATTCTCCCAGAATATTCGGCTGCATACCTTGACGATCAAACCACTGCCTCACTTTACGTCCCATCGCCGTACGCCCTCCGGGAAGCAACAATTTACGCTGAGTGAGTACTGCAGGATATTGGCCATGCTCTACCGCACCACTGGAGAAAAACCCCATGTGGCTTTCACCTAATTTTTTGCTGAATAAACCAGGGCTCTGACTCGAATCAACCGGACAATCGGAAAGGATCATATCCAATTTATGCTGAGATAATTGTTCCAGCAGTAACTCATGGGTCGATTCGAAACAACGCAAATGAATCCGATTGTCTTCCGGCACAGTACTCATCAAAATTTTACTGACTAAACGTTTAGAAAGCGCATCTGCAACCCCTACATCGAAGAGCACATTGGAGCGCTGACTATAATTAACAATATCAAGCATCTCATAGCTGAGCCCAAACATCCGGTCAGCGTATTTAAACACCAACTGCCCTAACTCGGTTGGCTCTATACTGCGACCATTACGCTTAGTTAACTTCCCCGCTAACCTATCCTCTAGCGCTTTTATTTGCCCCGTTACAGTTTGGGGAGTAAGAAAAAGTGCATCAGCCGCTTTAGTAACCGAGCCTTGCTTACAGACCATCCAAAAATAGTAGAGATGATTATAATTAAGATGTGACATGGCATACTCAATCAATATATGGTCCGTCTGTTATAACAAACTCAGTCCTCACCAGCAAACACTTCGGTTTAACCGAAACATTTACTAAAACATTCTTTATTTTAACGAATCAAAAAAAACAAACCGTCATCATTCAGACATAAAAAACATCATTTTCTCGACGAAAACACATCCAGATACAAATTCAAAAACTCAATAATATTATCTAGTTAATAAAGAAATAAGACCTTTAACCCCATCGTTTTAACCAAGCGCTGACTTAACCCCTCCTTTGTAATATTACTGAAATATTTGTCATCTAACATCGCGGACAGATTCAACAACAGACCTCAAACAATCATCAGGTCAATGGAGAACCCCATGATAAACCAAGCGACATCCACAGCGGTGCCAAGCTTAGCAATGACACGTTGGCTACGCTGGATTAACTTGGCACTGATGCTCTATCTATTGTTACTCGCCGTAGCAATGGTAGGCAGTGGATTTAAATGGTCAACGGGAGAGCATGCCAAAGCGCTCTTTGCCTTTGCCGCTCACCCTATCGCCGGTTTAATGATTGGCTTAGTCGCCACAGCCTTAATTCAATCATCCAGCACCGTCACCTCAATTATTGTCGGTTTAGTCGCGGGAGGGTTACCCGTTGAGATTGCTATTCCGATGGTCATGGGAGCCAATATTGGTACAACCGTCACCAACACACTGGTTAGCTTAGGCCATGTTCACTGTAAGCATGAGTTTAAACGAGCATTTGCTAGCGCAACCATTCATGATTTTTTCAATTTGCTCGCCGTACTTATTTTCTTACCTTTAGAGATGATGTTTGGGATTTTCGAAAAAATCTCTTATTGGCTAGTATCTCCTCTTATGTCAACGGGTGATATGAGCGTCAAAGGCCTCGATTTTATTGGCCCAGTGACTAAACCTATCGTTAATGGGCTGCAAGACCAGCTTAGCGTATTCGGTAATGTCTGGGGCGGGGTTAGCATGATTGTACTCGGGATCAGCATTATTTTTGTCGCGATACTGATGATGGGTAAATTAATGAAAAAACTGATGGTCGGCCCCGCTCGCGATATTTTGAAAAGTGCAATAGGTAAAGGCCCTTTACATGGTATCGCTTCAGGTACGGTGGTTACGGTTTTAGTCCAATCATCCACCACCACCACTACCTTGATCGTGCCTTTGGTTGGCTCAGGGGTGTTAAAAGTTCGTGATGTTTATCCTTTCACCCTTGGGGCTAATATTGGAACCTGTATTACCGCTCTTCTAGCCGCAACCGCAGTCTCAGGTGAATTTGCGGTCTTTGCATTGCAAATTGCTCTGGTGCATTTGGTGTTTAATATCACTGCAACACTCTTAATCTTTGGCATTCCATTTTTACGTGAGCTTCCACTGAAAGGGGCAGATTGGATTTCAGATCGTGCGGTAAAGAATAAAGCTTCAGTTGCACTCTATTTATTCATGGTCTTTGTTCTTCTTCCTGGATCAGTTCTCACACTGACAACCTAATCCTTAGCACAATCGGCTACGCCAAAATAACAAAGCCGCCAAAGCATAGTGCTTGGCGGCTTTGACGTTATTGTTCATCGACTCATGTTTTAATCAACGGTTCACCAAAACTCATCACGCTTATCTTTAGTGATTGTCTTTCTCGGCGTTGGCTCTTATCTCACGCTACACATAGATAAGAACCCACCACTAGACTGAAAAAGGATATTGAATCGGATCATGATGCTGATAATCAGTCACCGAGAAATCATCAAGGGTTACCCATGTTTCTAAATCTTCCAGTGAACGAATCTCTGGATTAATGTGGAACTTGGCTGCCGGTAATGGGTGGCGCTTTAATTGAACATCACGCATTAATTCCAGTTGGTCTTCATAGATGTGCGCGTTAACAATTTTATGGTAAGCCAAGCCCGGTTTTTTACCGGTAATCTGTGCCATAACTGCCAAAAAAACATACACTTGAACCATGTTAAAGTTTAAACCTAACGGCACATCACAAGAACGCTGAGTACTATTAAGGTACAAGGTATCGCCCAATAACGAGAAATGATGGCTATACATACACGGCCGTAAACAGCCCATGTGAAACTCACCCGGATTGTAAAAATTGAGAATTTCCCCTCTATCGTCAATACCGTGAGTTAAATCATCAACAATTTTTTTCAGTTGATCAATATGACCACCATCAGGCTTAGCCCATGCACGTCCTTGAACTCCGTAAACTCGCCCCATATCATCTTCACCTTTACGATAAGGATTGGCGAGCCAAGCCGCGTTCATATTCGCATTCGCATCCCATGTTTTGGTGCCTAGCTGACGAAAATCTGCGGCACTGTCATAACCACGGATATAACCAAGCAATTCGGCAACCGCTGATTTCCAAAAACTCTTTCGTGTCGTGACTAAGGGAAACTGATTATTTGCGACATCGTAAGTGAGATCGGCATTAATCACGGTCAGACAGCGCTTACCGGTTCGTTCGTTCTCAACCCAGATACCTTGATCAACAATTCTCTGGCAAAGGTCTAAATACTGCTTCACTTTACAACCTTACTTTTTTGCGGGCTATCTTGATACATTTGGCGTTGATACGCCCATACCATTAATATCATTCCGAAGATAATCATCGGCGTAGATAGAATTTGTCCCATGGAGATCACATCACCAAACAAACCGAGTTGCACATCCGGTTCGCGAACAAACTCGACAAGGAAACGGAATGTACCATATCCGATCAAAAATAGCCCAGAAACGGCACCTAGAGGACGCGGCTTTTTGATAAACCAATTTAAAATGAAAAACAGTACGATGCCTTCTAAAACCAGTTCATAAAGTTGTGATGGGTGGCGTGGTAATGGCCCACCATTAGGGAAGACAAATGCCCAAGGAACATCGGTCACTCGTCCCCACAGTTCAGAGTTCATGAAGTTACCTAATCTACCCATGCCTAAACCAAATGGTACTAAAGGGGCGACAAAATCAGCAACACCAAAAAAAGTACGTTGCTGACGACGAGCGTACCAGAACATCGCGGTTATCACACCGAGCAAACCACCGTGAAAAGACATTCCACCGGTCCATACTTTAAAAAGGTACAAGGGATCAGCTAAGAAAAGTTCAAAGTTATAGAAAAGAACATAACCAACTCGTCCTCCAATCACGACCCCTAAAAAGCCAGCAAAAAGCAAATCTGAAACCTGCTCACGCGTCCAACCGCTGCCTGGCTTATCGGCTCGGCGATTAGCTAACCACATCGCAAATAAGAAGCCAAATAAATACATCATTCCGTACCAGCGCACAGAAAGTGGACCGATAGAAAACAACACCGGATCAATATTAGGAAAAGTAAGATAGCCTTGAGACATAAAGTAACGTTCTCTGTCTTAGATAAAAAGTTATTGCAACAACATCGTTATTGCTACGAGCATCAGGAAAAAAGCAAAAAAACGTTTTAACGTGACTGTCGGTAATCGTGACGCTAATTTTGCTCCGATCCGAGTAGTCAAGATTGAGGTGGAGGCAATCGCGAATAATGCAGGAAGATACACATAACCTAAGCTGTACTCAGGTAAGTTTTCGACTCGATAACCATGCAAAATAAAACCTAACATCCCTGAAATGGCAATCACCAAACCACACACCGCCGATGAACCCACTGCTTTGCGCATCTCAACGCCGTGGTGATTGAGGAAAGGCACCGTCAATGATCCGCCGCCAATTCCCGCTAACGTAGAAATAATCCCGATCCCATTCCCTGATAATAACGTCACTATTGCTCCCGGCATCGGCCGTGTTGAACGGGCTTGCATCGAAGAACGCACCATCTGCAGCGCGAGAGCTAAAACGATAACACCAAATACTTTAGGTAGATAATGGCTCGGTATCCACTCGGCAACCACTGAGCCTAAAAAACCACCAGTAAGCACGCCCGGTAGTAACCATTTAACAACAAATAAATCGATATTACCCAGTTTAAGATGATTCAGCGCTGAAGAAATCGAGGTGATGATGATCGTCGCTAAAGAGGTCGCAAGCGCAATATGCATGACGATCTCTGGGCTAATGCCCATTTTCGGTAACAAAAACAATAAGGCAGGAACCACCAACAAGCCGCCACCAATGCCCAATAAACCCGCTAACAATCCGACAACCGAACCTAATAGGATCAGCAAAAGAATATACTCAATACCCACAGTTGTGTCCTATTTCTCTATTTTTTACCAGCCCGCACAAATCCAGCGAAGCCTTTCGTTTCAAAATGATCGAGCATCATATTATAAATGTCATGACCGTACGATTGCATCAAGGCTTTGTCCGCCAATAACTGTAATTCACGTCTTGCCGAATGGCGAACCAAATACTTTACTTTAGCTACATTCGACGCATTCATACTCAACGTGGAGTAGCCTAAACCGATGAGTAATAAAGCACCAAAGGGATCTCCCGCTAGCTCACCACAGACACAGACCGGTAAAGAATACTGCTGACAGGTTTGCGAAATTTGTTTCAATGCCATAATCACTGCAGGATGCATTGAATCATAGACATCCGAAACGTGGGTATTGTTCCTATCAACCGCTAAAAGATACTGCGTTAAATCGTTGGTTCCTACTGAAATAAAATCAACTTTCTTAGCGATCAATGGCAATAGATAGAGCATGGAAGGCACTTCAAGCATAATACCGATTTTAGGTCTGACAATGCTGGCATCGACTTTGATCGATTCTTGATAGGCTTGCTCGATAAATCGCCTCGCGTCATCAAGCTCTTTTACGCCAGAAATCATCGGCAACAAAATACGCAAATTATCATGGCCACTACTGGCTCGCAGCATGGCTCGTAATTGAATTAAGAAAATGTCTGGATGATCCAGCGTAAAACGAATACCACGCCAGCCTAAAAAGGGATTATCTTCATCAATGGGTAAATAAGGGAGCGGTTTATCACCACCAATATCTAAGGTCCGCATCACGACTGGCTGCTCGGGGTAACCTTCAAGCACCGCTCGATATTGCTGAATTTGCTCTTCTTCAGAAGGTAAACGCTGTTGGAGTAAAAAAGAAATTTCGGTACGGTAGAGCCCGATGCCATCAATGCCTTGGTTAATGGCAATATTCGTATCTGCGCTTAAGCCGGCGTTTAACAGTAACTCAATCTGCACACCATCTTCGGTTAATGCGGGCTCTAAAATTGCCTCATTGACCATTTGTGCCAATTGTCGCTCTTCGTAAGCCAAAGCACGATATTCAGCAAGAATAGGCTTACTAGGGGAAATATATAATTTACCACTGTAGCCATCAACAATGCCTTTTTTGCCATTCACTTGCTTTAAGTTCAGTGACACACCCATCACTGCAGGAATACCTAATGCACGGGATAAAATGGCAGCATGTGAATTGGCCGCCCCCTCTAAAGAGACCACGGCCAATAACTTATCTTTTGGTAACCCCGCCAGTATCGATGCGGTAAGCTCTCGTACCACTAAGATAATCGGTTTATCTAACTGCTGCTGTTCATGTTCTGTATTGTAAAGAAAATAGAGTAACCGCTGCCCCAGTTCACGTATGTCTTGTGAACGCTCACGCAAATAAGCATCGGACATACGAGCAAAGCGGTTGGAATAGCTTTCGACAACTTGGCGCACCGCCCAGTCAGCGCGATCACCTTTCAGAACTTGCGCTTTCAGATCATTACGCAACATCGGATCATTGAGTAAGTGGGTAAATAAATCGAAAATCGCCAGCGCTTCTTTATTGATATCGTTATCAAGCTTTTTACGTAACTTACGAAAATCATTCAACGCATTTTCAATTGCCCGCGTTAACCAAGCTTGTTCTCTCTCTTTATCTAAGGTTGAGGCGGGAGAGACGTCTGTTAACTGCGGTTGAGAGTCATCCCACCATAACTCACCAATCGCGACTCCCGTTGAAGCAGCGATGCCACTGACAGACTGTTGTTTCTTAGATAACAGCCAGTGTCCTTGCGTTTGTGAGTGGGCAATGATCACCGCTAACTGAGCCGCCAGCGTCACCAAGAAAGAGACTTCCATCTCGCTAAACAGACGGGGCGATTTTTGCTGTACCACCAAAACTCCCAACACTTGTTTACGATAAATGATGGGCGTACCAAGAAAAGAGTGATAAACCTCCTCTCCCAGTTGTTTAAAATATTTAAAATTAGGATGTTGTGACGCTTTAGCAAGGTTAATCGGCTCAGCGGTGCGTTTGACTAAACCCACTAAGCCTTCATCAAAGCCAATATGAATTTTATCGCCTTTGAATTTTAACCCTTGCGTCGCCATTAACTCGAGGCGAGACATCTCTTCATTTGCTAAGTAGACCGTACAACACTCGGTGCTCATCGCTGTGCACGTCTGTTTAACAAAAATATCCAATGCTTGATAAACATCTTCGACTTTTGATACTTGTTCAACAATATCCCTTAGCTGAGAGAGCATGTTATCCCCTACGGTTTTTTCGTTTACCTTTTATTTTACGTTCCTTAAACGGCATGGCTAAAGAGACAAACTCTTTCATTGCTCGCCGATAAACATCACGCTTAAAAGACACAACTTGCCTAACTGGATACCAATAGCTTACCCAGCGCCAACCATCAAATTCAGGGGTACTACCGCGTTGCATGTTGATTTTTGATTCATCACATTCCAGACGCAGTAAGAACCATTTCTGTTTTTGTCCAATACAGACAGGTTGAGAGTCCCATCGCACTAAGCGTTTTGGTAATTTGTATCTTAACCAATGACGACTAGTGGCAATGACTTTGACATCTTTCTTCGTTAAACCAACCTCTTCGTAAAGCTCCCTAAACATTGCTTGTTCGGGAGATTCACCCTCATCAATTCCCCCTTGAGGAAACTGCCATGAGTGTTGTCCATATCGTTTCGCCCAGAATACCTGACCATGGTTGTTACAAATCACAATACCTACATTGAGTCGGTAACCATCGCCATCGATCACTGGCAAACCTCTCATAAAATCTTAATGATGTTGATTTTTCCACATATCCCCAGCAGGAGCAAACGAACTCGTGTGATTCAGGCGAGATTTATTAACGATCAAGAGAAAACTGCATAACTTTCACTCACTCATATAGTTACCAACAACAGAATGAGAGACAGAGCACATTTATTCACGTTTTCTGTGAATAACCATGTGAAGAAAACGAAGAGCTAGGAAAGAAATGCTACATTTAATCCTATCATTAAACCGACAACAAAAAATAAAACGAGAAATAACCCTTAAAAAACAAAAAGATGAAAATAATCAAAATATAATACTTAGAATATCGAGGGAAAGATCAAACGTATAACTACGCCGCTCAAAGATCCATCAAATGTGTGGTTATCCACACTTGAATGAATTTATCAGCCTAACATTGGTTTTTCATCGCTCATATCGCTAGTGAAAACCCTGTTTATTCATACATGAATTAGATAAACCCTAACTATCGACGATTATTTAGGTTCGGTTGTGGATAACTTTTAATGATGATCTTTTCATCACTTCATCGTAAAGAGTCTATTACTCCCAGAAAGGAGTTTTTGTTACACTAGGGCTTTTACTTCAGTGCCTTTCCTATGCCATTAGAACCTAAAAGTGAACAAGAGCTTCTTTATCGAGCACAACACATTGCAGGACTGAGTTTTGCAGAACTTGCTGAGCATGCGCGGATTCCCGTTCCTGCGGATCTAAAAAAAGATAAAGGTTGGGTGGGTCAACTATTAGAGTGGCATTTAGGCGCAAGTGCTGGCAGTAAACCGCAACAAGACTTTGCCGATTTAGGTATCGAGCTAAAAAGCATTCCGATTGGTTATACTGGTAAGCCTCTTGAAACCACCTTTGTGTGCGTCGCACCGTTAACGGGTGTCCAAGGACTGACATGGGAAAATAGTCATGTCCGGCAAAAATTGTCGCGGGTGTTATGGATCCCTGTTCAAGGAGAGCGAGAGATCCCGTTAGCGGAACGTCGAGTAGGATCGCCTTTGATTTGGAGCCCTTCAGCTACAGAAGAAGCACAATTAAAAGCCGATTGGGAAGAATTGATGGAATTTATTGTACTCGGTAGAATTGCTGATATTACCGCAAGACATGGTGAAGTATTACAACTTAGGCCGAAAGCCGCTAATAGCCGAGCATTAACCGAAGCCTATGGCGCCAATGGTCGCCCTATCCGAACGTTGCCACGTGGTTTTTATCTGCGTACTCAATTTACCGCGCAAATACTCCAACAGCATTATCTGTATTAAGCCATGCTCACCAAACTGTCAACGGGTGATCCCTTCTCTTCTACGTTTAAGGTGAAACCCGTTTAAGGTGAAACGGACAGTGACTTTACCCTGTCCCTTGGATTATAGTGGAATCAATCTATTCAGTTTCTATCTCCCGAAATCCTGAGCGTTTACGACAAACGAGGACTTTCCGTCCCTACGGTTTTACGAAGCGCCGACTAGAGGTAAGGGAGCTTAACGGTAACAAGGAAGTACAATGCAATATACAAAATTACCGCATTCAACATTAGAAATAAGCAAAATTTGCTTAGGTACCATGACGTTTGGTGAACAAAATGATCAAGCACAGGCCTTTCAGCAACTGGATTACGCTCTTGAACGTGGCGTCAACTTTATCGACACGGCTGAGATGTATCCTGTCCCACCCAGCGCAAAAACCCAAGGCCTAACCGAAGAGTACATCGGTCGCTGGTTAGAGAAATCTTCGAAACGCGAAAAAGTCGTTCTCGCCACCAAAGTGGCAGGCCCGCGTAGTGTCAGTTATATTCGCGA
The DNA here is from genome assembly GCF_013048705.1 of Vibrio sp. A11. NCBI lineage: Bacteria > Pseudomonadati > Pseudomonadota > Gammaproteobacteria > Vibrionales > Vibrionaceae > Vibrio > Vibrio sp. A11. The sequence goes on from NZ_VHSI01000006.1 coordinate 42,684, forward strand.
TAAAATGGCTCTGGATCATCGTAATATTCATCAAGCGATCGACGATAGTTTACGTCGCTTAAAAACCGATTATGTCGATCTCTACCAATTGCACTGGCCGCAACGTCAAACCAATACCTTTGGTCTCCTCAATTACCCTTATCCGGAGACTCAAGAAGAGATCACCTTGATCGAAACCTTAGAAGCAATGAACGATTTGGTTCGGATGGGAAAAGTGCGTTATATCGGCGTTTCAAATGAAACTCCTTGGGGATTAATGACGTATCTTCGTCTGGCGGAGAAACACGATTTACCACGCATGGTCTCGATCCAAAACCCTTACAACTTACTGAATCGTAGTTTTGAAGTCGGGCTTTCAGAGATAAGCCACCACGAAGGCGTTAAGTTACTCGCTTACTCTCCATTGGCGTTTGGTGCCTTGAGTGGTAAATATTTACATGGTGCACGCCCTAGCGGTGCACGCTGCTCTTTATACGAACGTTTTCAGCGTTATTTCACACCACAAGGGATAGCCGCGACACAAGCGTATGTCGATTTAGCGCATGAGTTTGATTTGGATCCCGCACAGATGGCGCTGGCTTTTGTTAATCAAAGACCATTTGTCGCTGCTAATATCATTGGGGCAACGACGCTTGAGCAATTAAAAGCCAATATTGATAGCGTAGAGGTTGTGCTGAGCGAAGAGCTGCTTGGTAAGATCAATCAGATTGCGATTCAATACTCAAATCCCTGCCCATAAAGGCGATACGGCACCGTTAGGTTCTTTTTCAGTAGCCTAACGGCTGAGGTGAATAGCACTAAAAAATCGAGTCAGAGAGCAAGCCATGCTTATTCAAGAGACGATACATGGTCGCTCTGGATATGGCCAACTCTCTTGCTGCATGAGTGATTTGCCCTCGATGAGACTCTAACGCTTGCACTAATGCCTCTCGCTCTGAACGCTCTTTAATACTTTTTAACGTCCTTTTACTTTCACGTTTAGGTAGGTCAAGCTGCGTTTCATCAAGCATGATCGAATCAGACATTAATACCATTCGCTTAATTTGATTCATTAACTCACGTACGTTACCCGGCCAATCATATCGCTCCATACTTTGTAGCGCCTGTTCAGAAAAGCTGCGGGCTTGCGCGTTGTACTCTTTAGAGTACTCCTTTAAAAAATGGCCAGCAAACAGTGCAATATCACTTGCTCGCTCTCGCAAGCTAGGCACATTAATCCGCAGTACATTGATGTAATGATAAAGCTCTTCATTAAAATCACCATCAATCAAGGCTTTTTCAATATCAGTCGTATGGGTGGCTAGAATTCTGACATCCACCGCCTTTGCACCAATTGACGCCGGTAAGGTCCCTTGTTGGAAAAAATGCAATAAGTTGAGCTGTTGTCGTTTCGGTAGGGCCAGGATGTCATTGAGTAATAGTGTCCCCTGATGAGCTTTCGCTAATAAAGGGGGGATTGAATCGGGATGTCCAATACCAAATAACTCGGCTTCAAGTTGATGCTCGGGTATCGCTCGGCAATTAACACTGACAAAAGGTTGATGAGCGCGAGACGAGGTATTATGAATGGCTCTGGCGACCCTTTCTTTACCGACTCCATTTTCGCCGGAGATAAGAATACTGACATCCGTTGGCGCGATGCGTTTAATTTGATCGCGTAGCCGTTTAATTGGCAGTGATTCCCCCAATAAGTCCATTTGGTTATTAATACCGTAGTTCGGCCATACTTTTTTTTCTAATTGCAACATACCCAATTGATGGCCAATGGTGCTCAGTAATTGAGCATCAGGGATTGGCGCGGTAAAAAAATCGATACAGAAATTGACGATAAACTGGCAAATCGTATCAGAGCTGAGTTGAGACTCACGAATGAATGCCAACCAACGAACCTGCTTATGGCTACTCACCAAATTAGCGATGCCATTTAAGCTAAATTCATCATGGCTAAGATCAACAATACCAATGCATGGCCCAGTATTCGTAAATTGTTGGTCTGCTTTACGCAAATCAGCACATTGCATGCAACGCCATCCGGCCTTTTCTAAAACGGTTAACCACGGTTCGTAGCTGCCCCCAACGACAATCAGCGAACCGGGAACACAATCCATCCGAAATTGAGTGCCCATCAACAGGTTTCCTTATGAGTATTATTGTTATACAGCGCTGAATTGATTGATACCCATACAGCTTGGAGATACAGTCGGCAACCAAAACGGGCTTGGTCCACCTCTCAATACCACTAACGATGACAAAAAGCCCCGCTTAACCAATCGGATTAGCGCACCAATTGGCCAAAAAGCAAAGATCGTTTTCGCTACCTTAGCGGTACTCTAAAATAGAATCTATCTCACGAGTAAGACTATAGGAAATATCACCCATAAACGAAGGGGGAATGACGGTTTTTTTGATCGCACGGCCTTTATTACACCAATCCATTACTCGTTAATCCCATCGTCAATGCATCTTCCCCAGTATCAAGCATAAAAAAACCGCCTCGTGGGCGGTTTTCAAATCATCATCAACCATTACTGCTGTGGACGCATCGCTGGGAATAAAATAACGTCACGAATCGTATGCGTATTGGTCAATAGCATCACTAAACGGTCAATACCAATTCCTTGACCTGCCGTCGGCGGCAAACCATGCTCAAGCGCAGTAATATAATCTGCGTCGTAGAACATCGCTTCATCATCACCAGACTCTTTCGCTTCAACTTGTGATTTAAAGCGTGCATCTTGATCTTCAGCATCATTCAGTTCTGAGAAGCCGTTTGCCACTTCACGACCGCCAATGAAAAACTCAAAGCGATCAGTAAAGAATGGATTATCATCACTACGACGAGCCAATGGTGAGATATCTGCTGGATAGCCAGTAATGAATGTCGGCTGCATCAGTTTCGGCTCTGCGGTTTCACCAAAAATCTCTTCAAGAAGCTGGCCGCAAGTCCAGAAAGGTTCGACATCAACATGAACCGATTTGGCAATCGACACCATAAGATCACGATTTTGCAGATCATCTTCGGTTAATGCTTGAATTTGCGCATGCTGAGGATTGTAGTGCTTGATGGCTTCAAACATGCTCATGCGAGCGTATTTACCACCAAATTCCACGGTTTCATCACCATAAGGCATCGACGTTGAGCCGAGGACTTCAAGCGCAACCGTACTCAGTAGTTCTTCAGTGAAATCCATCAAATCTTTATAATCTGCATACGCCATATAGAATTCCATCATGGTGAATTCTGGGTTATGACGCGGCGACAAACCTTCGTTACGGAAGTTGCGGTTGATTTCAAAAACGCGATCAAAGCCACCGACAACCAAACGTTTTAAGTAAAGCTCTGGCGCAATACGTAAATACATCGGCATATCAAGCGCGTTATGATGGGTGATAAATGGACGTGCACTGGCACCACCAGGGATGACATGCATCATCGGGGTTTCGACTTCCATAAACTGTTTTGAAGTCATGAAATTACGAATCGCTGACATCACTTTAGAGCGGATGACAAACGCTTGACGAGAATCTTCATTGACTATCAAATCAACGTAACGTTGACGATAACGCATCTCTTGATCGGTTAAACCATGGAACTTTTCAGGTAATGGACGCAGCGCTTTAGTGAGCAGTTCATACTGCTCAATATTCACGTAAAGATCGCCTTTACCAGACTTATGCAAAGCGCCTTTTACACCAATAATGTCACCAATATCAAGTCCTTGATATTTTTCTTTTAGCTCAGCTTGTACCGTTTTATCAGCATAAGCTTGAATACGACCAGACGTCTCTTGAATCACTAAAAAAGGACCACGCTTAGCCATCACTCGACCCGCGATGGAAACAACATGATTGAGTGCTTCCAGTTCTTCTTTGCTCTTCTCACCGAACTCTGCTTGTAGATCACCCGCTAAGCTATCACGACGAAAGTCATTCGGGTGACCGTTCGCCTTACAACTTTTACGGATGTGCTCTAACTTACTACGACGCTCTGCAATTAGTTTGTTTTCTTCTTGCGCGATTTGCTCTTGATTCGTTTCGTTTTGAACAGCATCAGTCATTTTGCATGTACCTTGTTTTGTCGGTAAAAAGCTTACAGACCTGATTTCAGGCTAGCTTCAATAAATTTATCTAAATCACCATCGAGAACCGCTTGTGTATTACGGTTCTCAACTCCAGTACGCAAGTCTTTGATCCGTGAATCATCTAATACGTAAGAGCGAATTTGGCTTCCCCAACCAATGTCCGATTTAGCATCTTCATTGGCTTGTTTTTCAGCATTTTGTTTTTGTAATTCCAACTCAAACAATTTGGCGCGTAGTTGCTTCATCGCTTGGTCTTTGTTTTTATGCTGAGAACGATCATTTTGGCACTGCACCACGGTATTGGTCGGAACGTGGGTAATACGCACCGCCGATTCTGTGGTGTTAACGTGCTGACCACCAGCCCCCGATGCACGATATACGTCAATACGTAAATCTGCAGGGTTAATATCTACGGCAATATTTTCGTCAATTTCTGGGTAAACAAATGCTGAAGCAAAAGAAGTATGACGACGGCCGCCAGAATCAAACGGGGATTTACGAACTAAACGATGCACTCCCGTTTCGGTTCTTAGCCAGCCATAAGCGTAGTCCCCGATAATACGCACAGTCGCCGATTTAAGTCCAGCAACATCACCCTCGGAAACTTCAATCACTTCGGTTTTAAAGCCTTTATCATCCGCCCAACGCAAATACATCCGCAACAGCATTGACGTCCAGTCTTGAGCTTCTGTACCACCAGAACCAGCTTGCAAATCAATGTAGCAATGCGCAGCATCGTGATCACCAGAAAACATGCGCCGAAACTCTAATTGCGCGAGTTTCGCTTCAAGCTCTTCGAGTTCAGGCAAAACTTCATCAAACGTTTCTTGATCCTGAGCTTCAATCGCCAGTTCAAGTAAACCTTCGACATCATCAACCCCCTGTTCAAGCTGGTTAATGGTTTCCACTACCGCTTGTAACGAAGATCGCTCTTTGCCTAACGCTTGTGCGCGCTCAGGTTCATTCCAGACATTGGGTTGTTCAAGTTCAGCATTGACTTCTTCTAGACGCTCTTGCTTAGCGTCATAGTCAAAGATACCCCCTGAGGATCGATGTGCGCTGTGACACGTCCTGGATACGGGTTTTAATCGGATTGATTTCAAACATAGTTATTTTGACTTTATGAATAGAATTTAACCGCAGAATTCTACTGAAAAATGTGACGAAGATACAGGAAAAGTTGTCTAGAAAAAAGGCGGAGTCAACGACTCCGCCGAGGGGAAAGTTTGATTTTAGCGACAATCCGCCATTAACCATCACTCGGATGAATGGCGGTAAAGCGCTTTTGGTACCTAGAGGAGAGACTCCTCATTAATACGCCCAATCAACAGTGCCACTAAGCGACATCATTAGAAGATTGTTCTACCACTGAGCGAGCCATAAAGAACATGCATATTAGCGCCGCTAAAGACGGTAAAACCCAACCCATACCAACATCAAACAGTGGCAACATGTCGAACATTGACATATCAAGCCCGACAACCTGAGCAGCATCAATTAAAGCAAACAAGAACGCAACCAAGGTCACGACTCGAAATGCCACTTTAGGATTCGGCATTTTGTGGCGCACAAAGGCGAGAACCACCAGAGCTATCGCGACAGGATAAAGCGCAACCAAGACTGGAATCGATAAAGCAATCAGCTGAGATAAACCAACATTAGCAACCACTGCACAAGCAACGCCATTAATCACTACCCAAGCGCGGTATGGAAGAGGCGTCAAGGAGCAGAAATAGTCAGAACATGCAGAAATAAGACCAATCGCCGTCGTTAAACAGGCTAAAAGCACGATCGTGGATAAGACTAATTGACCATAAGGACCAAATAAAGCTTGGACATATTGGCTCAATATAAAGCCACCATTGTCCGCCCCACCCGCGATGGCTGAGCTGGTTGCGCCAAGATAAAACAGAGAAATGTACACCGAAGCAAGACCAAAGGCAGCAATAAAGGCTGAACTGATGAGGTATTTCGTCGTCGCTCGCTGCTCGGTGATGCCCTTACTACGCAAGGCATCAACAATTAACATCCCAAACATCAAGGCTGCTAAGGTATCCATGGTGTTGTAACCTTCCAAGAAACCTTTAGTGAAAGGCTGAGTAGCATAAGGCCCGGTGGCCGGCATCCAATCGCCTTGAGGGTCTAGGAATACGCCAATCGCCAACACCACAAGACCGATAAATAAGGCCGGTGTCAACACTTTACCGATCAAATCAATTAAACGCCCTTGCGACCAAGAGAAAAACATCGCCACCAAAAAGAAAAGGATCGAAAAAATAGTCAGGTGAGCTTGGGAGCTATCAGCAAAGAGCGGACTAACGGCCATTTCATAAGCAACGAGCCCGGTTCGTGGCGCAGCAAAAGCCGGACCAATAATAATGAAGATCAATACAGCAATCAGTGTCGCCACTTTGGCGGGGAGATCTTTAGTGAGGTGATTCCAACTGCCTCCAGCGATCGCCACCGCAATGATCGTCACTAAAGGCAGTCCTACCGCCGTCAATAAAAAGCCACTCATGGCGGGCATCAAGTTTATCCCAGCTTGTTGACCCGCTAATGGTGGAAAGATAATGTTGCCTGCGCCTAAAAAGAAGGCAAATAGCATAAAGCCTAATGCGGCAATATCTGTTAATTTTAACGTCTGTTTCACAGATAACCCTTATATTACGTATTTAATGAATGTTGTGTGTGCATCTTTAGACAGTACAAGCCATCTAATTTTTAGTGAAGGCGAATAATGAACAACCTATCCGCATTTCGCAATAGCTAAGGGAAAAACACTACATTAATTTATATCGAAGGTTCAATAGCAGTTGAATACACTAACTTTAAAAACATTAACGGAATGATATTTCAATTACCACCCCAAACGTTCCGGTGTTGACCAGCATAAAACACCAAACAAAAAACCAACAGTAGCTTAACTTTCTAAAAACAAATCCATAGCGATATTTAATGAATACTGATTTACCGATAACCAAAGGCTTTCATTTTAAGCAATTTACCATTGAAACAGGACACAGTGGGATGCCCGTCAGTACTGATGGCGTACTCTTGGGAGCTTGGGCTTTCAGCCGACCACCCGATCGTTTACTGGATATCGGTTGTGGTACTGGCTTATTAAGCTTGATGTGTGCGCAACGCTTTACCAATAGCCAAATTTGCGCTGTCGATATTGACCAACAAGCATTTTTAGCCGCTTCAAATAATATTCGTCGCTCAGTATGGTCGTCACGCATTGAAGTGAGGCATGGTGATATTACCACCTTGCGTTTTACTCAGTCGTTTGATGCCATCATCTGTAACCCGCCCTATTTTAATAGCGGGCAACCCGCTCAACAGCAAACGCGAGCGATCGCACGCCACACAGAAACACTGTCTCACCAACAATTACTAGACTGTTTCGCACAACATTTATCCGTGCAAGGTACCGCCAGCTTGATTTTACCTCAGCAAGAAGGGCAAGTTTTTATTGATCAAGCGCAGCAACAAGGTTGGTATTTAACTCGACTCTGTCAAGTTAGGACCACACCACACAAACCGATTCAACGGCTATTATTTGAACTGAGCCGAATTCATCAACCATTACAAGCGAGCGAGCTGATCATTCGTGAATCCAATGACTATAGTGAAGCATTTATTCAGCTTACCCGTGCTTTTTATCTTAAGATGGTGTAATTAAAGATGTGATCTAGACGAGGATCCAACTATAATGTGCGCCCTCTATTTTAGACTATTCAGCCCGAGCCTTGCGGAGTAAATAAACTGTGACTAAAACCTTTGCTGACCTAGAACTGGATGACAATCTCCTTGATGCGATTAAAGAATTAGGCTTCGAACGCCCAACTCAAGTGCAAGAGGAGGCGATTCCCCACGCCCTGGACGGTAGAGATATTCTTGCCTCTGCTCCGACAGGCACCGGAAAAACGGCAGCGTTTGTGATTCCAGCTCTGCAATATTTACAAGATTTTCCACGTAAGAAACCGGGACCAGCGCGCATGCTGATCCTAACCCCAACACGTGAATTAGCGATGCAGATCACTGAGCAAGCTCGTCAGCTCGCCAAACATACTCGGCTGAATATCTTCACCATCACTGGTGGTGTGCAATATCAAGAACACGCCGATATTTTAGCGACCACACAAGATATTGTGGTGGCTACACCGGGGCGTCTGCTTGAATACATTAACGCTGAGCGCTTTGATTGCCGAGCGATTGAGTGGTTGATTCTTGATGAAGCAGACCGCATGCTGGACATGGGCTTTGGTCCTGTGGTCGACCGTTTAGCCGCCGAATGCCGCTGGCGTAAACAAACCTTGCTCTTTTCCGCGACCTTAGAAGGCCGTGGTGTTGAAGGGTTTACCGCGGATCTCCTGAATAATCCAGCAGAAATTACCGCAGAGCCGCCTCGTCGTGAACGAAAAAAAATCGCACAGTGGTATCATCGTGCTGACAGCATGAAGCATAAACTCGAGCTATTGAAAGTGATTCTTACCCAGCAAGCTGAGCGTTCAATCGTGTTTATCAAAACTCGTGAACGTTTAGCAGAACTACGCGGAGAGTTAGAGCGGGCTCAAATCCCTTGCGCTTGGATCCAAGGTGAAATGCCACAAGATCGACGTAATAATGCCATCAGTCGTTTTCGTGAAGGCGATATCAATATCCTACTTGCGACCGATGTTGCTGCGCGAGGCATTGATATTCCCGATGTCAGCCACGTGATTAACTTTGATATGCCACGCAGTGCAGACGTCTATCTCCACCGTATTGGTCGAACTGCTCGAGCCGGTAAAAAAGGCAATGCGATCTCTTTAGTCGAAGCGCATGATCAAATGATGATGGATCGTGTCGCTCGCTATGTAAAAGAAGAGATTAAAGAACGCTTTATTGATGGATTACGCCCAACACATAAAAAATCAGTGTTTAAGAAAAAGAAAAAAGACGAGAGTAAAAAGAAAGTTGCCGCCAAAAGCGTAAAGAAAAAAACCAAGAAAAAGAAATAAGCCCAATAAAAAAAGCCGATGAACAATCCATCGGCTTTTTTATTACTCATCCGTTAACGATGCCGCTAGTGTTCACGTGTCGCTCGGAAAATAATCTCCGGAGCACGTTCTTGCGCTAAGTTAAGGTTAACCATGGTTGGAGCGATATACGCTAAGTTATCACCGCCATCCAGAGCTAAATTACTTTGGTTTTTACGCTTAAACTCTTCGAGCTTCTTCGCGTCAGCACACTCAACCCAACGCGCGGTTGCCACATTGACGCCTTCGTAAATCGCTTCCACATTGTATTCTGATTTCAAACGTGCCACGACCACGTCAAACTGCAGTACCCCCACCGCACCAACGATCAAATCGTTATTTTGCAGTGGACGGAAAACTTGCACGGCTCCCTCTTCAGAGAGTTGCACTAGCCCTTTCAGTAGCTGTTTTTGTTTAAGAGGATCGCGCAGACGAATGCGACGGAACAGCTCTGGAGCAAAGTTAGGGATCCCAGAAAATTTCAACGATTCACCTTGGGTAAATGTATCGCCAATTTGAATCGTACCGTGGTTATGCAAACCAATGATATCTCCAGCGAAAGCTTCTTCGGCACGTGAGCGGTCACCAGCCATAAAGGTCACCGCATCAGATATACTGACTTGCTTACCAAGGCGAACATGATTCATCTTCATGCCCTGTTTGTACGTCCCAGAAACAATACGCATAAAAGCAATACGATCTCGGTGTTTAGGATCCATATTGGCTTGAATTTTAAACACAAAACCGGAGAACTTCTCTTCCGTCGCTTCAACCACACGCTCATTTGCTTGACGAGCCAAAGGCGCAGGAGCCCACTCGGTTAGCCCATCGAGCATATGATCAACACCAAAGTTACCGAGTGCAGTACCAAAAAATACCGGCGTCAGCGCACCTTGCATAAACAGCTCAAGATCAAACTCGTGAGAGGCACCCAACACCAACTCTAACTCTTCACGTAATTGATTGGCTAAATCAGTCCCAATTTGAGTATCTAACTCCGGGTTATTTAGCCCTTTGATCACTCGTTGCTCTTGGATAGTATGTCCCTGTCCAGAAGAGTATAAAATGGTTTCATCACGATGGATGTGGTATACCCCTTTAAACGCCTTACCACAACCAATCGGCCATGTGATCGGTGCACAAGCAATGTTTAACTCATCTTCGACCTCATCGAGCAGCTCCATCGGATCTCGAATTTCGCGGTCCAATTTATTCATAAAGGTAATAATTGGCGTATCGCGCAGACGAGTAACTTCCATCAACTTACGCGTTCGATCCTCAACCCCTTTTGCCGCATCGATCACCATCAGACATGAATCGACCGCGGTTAATGTCCGATAGGTATCCTCCGAGAAATCTTCGTGTCCGGGAGTATCAAGGAGATTAACCAACGCATTTTGATAAGGGAACTGCATTACCGATGTGGTGACAGAAATGCCGCGCTCTTTCTCCATCTCCATCCAGTCAGATTTAGCATGCTGTGCAGAACCACGGCCTTTTACTGTACCTGCGGTTTGAATAGCGCGTCCAAATAATAAGACTTTTTCGGTAATGGTAGTTTTACCCGCATCGGGGTGCGAAATAATAGCAAAGGTTCGGCGCTTTGAGACTTCGCCGATAAAAGGAGTCGTTGACATGCAAGGTATCTTCTTTTTCGGCCGACAGCTAACTCAATGCGAGGTGTCGACCTTATGGTTCAAATTATCGGATATTCTCGCTGATCTTAAGGCTTGGAGCAACTAAAGGCGTATCGCATTATTTAATCAGAAAAGTTAATTTATCTATCATTATGAACTATAAATACTAAACACCTAAAAATAGATTCAACGCTGATGACATTAAAGCCTATCAACTCCCTTGCGTTTCGACAAGCGAACACCGTATTTTGGGTCTCCGTGTTGGTTGGCCTGTGCTTTAGCATGTACCATACTTTGGTCGATTTGCATCATGAACAAAAACGAGTTGAAGAGTATTATCAATTCAAACTCGTGCAAAATTACACCAATGCCAGCCAAGCGGCTTACCACCTTAATCATCTATTGGCAGAGCAAGTGGTCTCTTCTTTAATGACGGATCCTGCCATCATTAACGCAGCAGTGATTGATGATTTTGGTGATGTACTGGCTAAGCAGCAACGACCTATCAGTCATCACTCATTAATGATAAACGGTTTGGTGAGTTACCTTACACCTGAAAGTCCAGTTTTTGTCAGTGAATTACATCAACCCGATTCACAGATTGTGGTCGGCAAACTGACTTTTATGATTGATGGCAATAGCATTGCTCATGCGTTTATCGCCAAAACCACCCGAGTGATTCTGTTTGACTTACTGCGTAATACGTTATTAACGGTTATTTTACTGGCCTTTTTTTATCGCAAACTCTCGCGTCCTATCACCAGCTTAATTGACTGGGTACGTTCATTACCTACGGCTCAATCACCCATCCCCACCAATTTACTACGCCCCAAAGATGAATTAAGCGAGCTTGCCTCTAGCTTTCATTCTTTATGGCAAGACAAAGAAAAAGCGCAAGCCAAACTAAACTATTTAGCCTACTACGACGGCTTAACTGGATTAGCTAACCGAGGACTATTGCTGCAAACACTGACTCAAGCGATTGAATACGCACATCAACGCCAGCAAACGGGTGCGCTTTTTTACTTAGATTTAGACCGCTTTAAAACCATTAATGATTCTTTAGGACACACGATTGGTGACACCTTAATTCAATCCATTGCCCACCGTTTACAAGCTTGGGCAAACCATAGTTATACTGCCGCTAGAGTCGGTGGTGATGAATTTGCAATCATTATTCCTAGTTTACCTTATCAACAAATTTCCAGTATCGCTCAGCAGTTACTGGCTTTGTTGGCTAATCCTCACTCGATCGATGGCCACCAGCTGTATTGTACTGCCAGTATTGGCATTGCCACCTTCCCTTCTGAAGGGGTCACCAGTTTGGATGTGTTTCGACAAGCGGATACCGCCCTTTACCGTGCAAAAACCTGTGGGCGAAATAAATATTTATTTTATGAACCCGAAATGCAGGCGCAAGTAGAGACGTTTCTTGATATAGAGAAGGGGCTTCATGAAGCTTTGCAATTCCATCAATTAGAGCTTTATTACCAACCACAAGTGAATGAGCAGCATCAATTGATCGGCGTCGAAGCGTTAATCCGTTGGCATCATCCAGAAAAAGGGTTACTTCCTCCCGGTATTTTTATGCCGGTCGCCGAAGAGACCGGACAGATTTTACCGATTGGCCGCTGGATCATCGAGCAAGCTTGTTATCAACTCTCTCAATGGCAAAAACGTGGCGTGCTTCCTGAACATTTTCGCCGTCTAGCGATCAATATTAGCCCTCTTCAATTTTCACAGGCTTCTTTTGTAGAGCATATCGTCGCAACTTTGCAGCAAAGCGGGATCAGTGGTGATTATATTGAGTTAGAAATCACTGAAGGCTTACTGTTAGAGAATATCGATGAAGCCATTCAAAAAATTGCTCAACTAAAAAGTCAGTCGCTGCATCTGGCGATTGATGATTTTGGCACGGGGTATTCATCGCTACGCTACTTAAAAGATCTTGCGGTTGACGTATTAAAAATCGATCGTTCTTTTGTTACCCAATTACACTTAGATCCTAGCGCACAGGCGATTGTCGATACTATTTTATTGATTGCCAAACGTCTTGATTTGCAAGTGATTGCCGAGGGCGTTGAAGATAAGTTCGAGCTAGAAGCACTAAAAACCATGGGTTGCACACAGTTTCAAGGTTATTTGTTTGATAAGCCGTTGACCTGTCAAGAACTTGAGCAACGATTTACTCACCATTGTTACTCAAAAACGTCTTAGCGATGAATAAAAAGAGCGCGATACCCACAACGCTGAAGTATTAGTGAATGAAGAAATCAAAGGAAGAAATAACTCATGATGATCGCATCTTCTTTGCCATGCTCGGTCGGGTAATAATTAAAACGTCGATCAATCTCGTTAAAACCTGCATCTTGATACAACTGAAAAGCGCGTTGGTTACTCGCTCGCACTTCTAACCAAGCACTTTGTGCTTGCAAGCGCTCACCTTGCTGAATAAAGTCTTCAATCAATTGCTTACCGTAACCTTTACCCTGCTCACTTGGCGCAATCGCTAAGTTAAGTAAGGTAATTTCACCGACAACATGCTGCGCATAATAGTACCCCAATAGCTGATCGTTAAGTAACATAGCTCGATGGCATGCGCCACGGCTAGCTAAATCATTAATCATGCTCTGTGACCAAGGGTGAGAATGAGCCTGTTGTTCTATCGACCAAACTTGGCGTAAATGTTCAACAGAAAGGGGAACAAAATGGATACTCATTATTTATTGCGCTCCGTAGGCACAGATTTGTTGCCATAAATCTCGTCGATAATGCGTGTTGCCTTCAACTTCGCTTAACGCTGGCGTGTGTAATGCATTTGCCGTTGTGACGGCACTTGCTTGACAATCGACATACCATATCCATTGCAGATCATTGAGTTCCAATTGACAGAGTTGCTGAGGATAGACATGTCTGGCTTGTGATAAATTGAGATTAAAACTGTTTAATACTCGTTCCAACCAAACCAATTGTGAACCGGAAGGCAAAAGCGAGCTAACCAGTAATAATCGGCACTGTTTATCGAGAGACTCTATCGGGGGGGAGTAGCCAGCCAATCGCTGTGGATGAATAAGCTGCCACTCTTGAATACCCATCGCTTGTAAATAATGTTGCTGCTCAAACATAGTGTTCTACTTCACGAAATTTATCTGCATATGCTAACAAATATCGACCATCAAGCCTATAGCGGAAGTATTGAGAGCTATTCTGTTACTTATCTAAATGCTTAAAGGCATCGGTAAATTCAGGGCAATATTCAATGATACCTTGACGATCAATGAAGGCATCCTCCCATAAAGCGACCACTTGAAAAGCAGAGGCAAGCTCAGGCCATGGACAAGAAAAACCATGAGTCTGTGCTTCTTTAAACCCAAACCGTTGATAGTAATTAGGATCTCCTAACACCACACAAGCAGGATAACCAAGCTCACCGAGTGAACTTAACCCTTCATTCACCAGCAATGCACCGATGCCTTGCTGGCGATATTCTTTCGCCACGGCTAATGGTGCTAATCCTTGCCAGTTGAGATCCTCACCATTGAGTGTCACTGGACTAAACAGAGCGTAGCCGACAATCTCCCCTTGCTCGTCACAAGCCACTAATGACAGCGTTCGACGTCCATTCTCACGTAGTGATGTCACCAAATTAGCTTCACTATTGGTAGCGAATACCGCGCTTAATAATCGCTCAACAGCGAGAATATCCGCAGGAGCTTCAGTTCGAATAAGCATTCATTACCTCATTTTGTGTGTTTGGCATCTGCATGCCTTTATGCACAAAATCAGCCAACTGGTGAAGCAAAATTTGCAATACTGGAGGTAATTGTTCAAGATCCACACTATCCATCAAGTTTTTGACAGCCAATCCTAATTCGGTATCTCCTTCAATCGACAAACGTCTTTGGAAGAACAAGGTATCAGGATCCTCTTTACGACCAGCAATTAAAATAAAATCATTCAAATACCCACTAAAACTGACATCTTCTTGGCAAGGGCGATCGGCCACAATTAACTGCGGATGTTGATAGCTAATAAACCAACGTAATGCGAGATCATGTATTTCGATTTTAAGCCATTTTCCCTCAAGAAACTCAAAATCGCCATCAGCGAGTGCTTCTTGAAACACTAACTTCAGCCCTTCTAACAAGGCTGTTTTTTGTACTCGATGAGGCAATAAATGGACTGGAGATCGCAAAATTGATGGGGCGTTTTGTACGAGTTGACGACGAATCTTGTTTATCACGCGTATTATCCATTACCTTAAGAGACTGAACGCCCATCATAATGGATGTTAAGGTCACAATACCTGTTATGCATCAAAAAATGGTTATCGATTAAGATGAGCAATGACGCTTTCCAGCCTATCAAATCAAGGTTATAGTTGATGGGTTTCTGATGAGTAATTCTTACCGTGAATAGTACATACTGTATAGCATTGGTCATATTTTGATGGCCGCTCAAGATTTATCCTATTGGTTTGGCCATCTTGCCGATTCTAGTCCGGCGTTTATGGCTATTTTAGATAACCAACATCACTATGTTTTAATCAATGAGCATTATGCCGAACTAACCGGTTTAACTTGCTTTGAATTGATTGGTATGAATGATAGCGATACGTTCGGAGACGCTTTCTATCAGCAAGTAAAACCTTATTATATCAATGCCTTTGCTGGACAGGCACAAGAACTGACATTAACTCTCAATCATCCATCATGTAGCACGAGTCAATGGCACATCAATATTACACCACTGATTCAGACGCCTCACCACCCTGATTATATTATTGTTCATGCCTTAGAGACCTCAGAACAACACAGGCTCTTACATTCACTGCAAGAATCTGAACTTAAGTTCAGCGCACTCAGTGCACTCCTTAATGAAGGGGTTTTCTTAATTGAAGATGATTGTATATTGGCCGCGAATCCTTCTGCAGCGCGCTTACTTGGCTTCGATGAAACACAGGATTTGTTGGGAGAAACGCTTTCATCATTATTTAGCGATGAAAGCAGCCAAAGTGGTTTTAATCACACCTTAGTTCAACAGTTGCTGATCAATCCTATCCACTGTTTCACACATGCTGATTACGGCCCTCCTAAAAGAGTCCAGTTAAGCGCGGTCAGAACGCCACTGTTCGGTAGTCATGTACAGCTGGTGGTTATGGAAGATAAATCGACGATGGCCCCTCTTTCATCGTCTTATCCGGCCGATGAAGGGTATGTGGATTCGTTAAGTGGCGTCTATACGCGCGCTGGTTTTATCAAACGCCTTGATCATCTTATTGAACAACATACGCCGTTGATCATGCTCTATCTCGACATTGATAACTTTAAAAATATTAATGATTCATTAGGACACCATATCGGCGATAACGTCATTAAAGAAGTGGCAATTCGTCTAAAACGCCTACTTCCGGCGCAAGCGATACTCGGTCATCTGGGTGGGGATGAATTTGCGCTTATTTTACCTTACCCAGAGCATCGCCACAGCGGTGAGATTCTCGCTGAACGGATCATCAACTTAATTAATCAACCTTTTGATTTGCATCACTTTAGCAAACGATTGGCCTGCTCTATTGGCAGCGTGGTTTACCCCGGTGATGGCCACAATGCTCGCGTTCTACTACAAAATGCCGATACTGCCATGTATGAAGCCAAAGAGCGTGGCCGTAACCGCTTAGTGCAGTTTGATAATCAAATGAACAAAGAAGCGCGCATGCGCTTGTGGCTGGAAATTGAGCTGCAAAAAGCCTTGCAACAAAATGGTTTGGAAGTCTGGTATCAACCCAAAGTCAACGCTCGTGATTTTAGTATTAATGGTGCTGAGGCATTGGTACGCTGGAAGCATCCGATTGAAGGGTACATCAGTCCTGGGGCTTTTATTCCGGTCGCAGAAAAAGCCGGGTTAATCGAACATTTGGGCCGAGTGGTGATCCGTGAAGTGTTTACTACCGTCAAGCGTTGGGAGCAGCAAAACCTACTGCCAGGCAATGTCGCGATCAATATCTCGCCTGAACAATTTGCCAACCCACAGTTGATCGATTATCTGACTAAGTTACTTCGCCAAACACAGTTAAATCCTCGTTATATTACCTTTGAATTAACCGAAAGCGCGATCATGAGTGGTAGTGAACATACTCTGCAAATGCTGAATGCGATAAAAAAATTAGGCTTTAGCTTATCGATTGACGATTTTGGAACTGGCTATTCATCGCTAGCGTATTTAGCCCGTTTCCCGATCGACGAATTAAAAATTGATCGATCGTTTATCAGCGATATGGATAACTTACCCAAACAGATCACGGTGATCGAAAGCATTATTAAACTGGGTCAATCCCTTAATCTAACCGTGGTAGCAGAAGGCGTTGAAACTCAACAACAGGCGATACTGTTATCTAACCTTCATTGCCATACGATCCAAGGTTTTCATTTTTATCGTCCCCAACCTAAAGAAGAGGTTGAAGTACTTTTTTCCCAGCATCGCCGTAGCCACTAAAGCACTCCGTCCGGCTACTCTCGTCACCATTGATGATCAATAATCCGAGAATTTTCTTCCCTTTGAATCACTTAAAATAGCCATTGATTGAGTGAAACCTGCCTTATATCAATTCCCTAACACAGAATAATTCCTACACTAACGCACATTTATCAAAAAACAGTAATGAGCAATGGAACTACTCTGCCCAGCGGGTAATTTACCCGCCCTAAAAACCGCCGTTGATTGTGGCGCAGACGCGGTCTATCTCGGATTTAAAGATGAGACCAATGCCCGGCACTTCGCAGGACTCAATTTCAGTGGTAACAAACTCGATAAAGCGATCCAATATGCCCATGACCGACATAAAAAAGTTCATGTCGCTTTAAACACTTTCGCTCATCCAGAGGGATTTCAGCGTTGGACGCAAGCCGTCGATAATGCAGCAAACTCTGGTGTTGATGCTTTGATCATCGCTGATATTGCCTTACTCGATTACGCGACACAACATTACCCGGATATGGAGCTGCACCTTTCGGTACAAGCTTCAGCGACGAATGTCAAAGCAATTGAGTACTACCAACAACAGTTTAATATTAAGCGAGTTGTGCTGCCTCGAGTACTCTCCATTCATCAAGTAAAACAACTGTCTCGGACAATCCCTTCCGGTGTAGAGCTAGAAGTTTTCGCTTTTGGCAGTTTATGCATTATGTCCGAAGGTCGTTGTTATCTGTCTTCTTACCTAACCGGCGAGTCTCCCAATACGGTTGGCGCTTGCTCACCAGCCAAATATGTTCGCTGGCAAGAAACCGCTAATGGGCTTGAATCTCGCTTAAATAATGTTCTTATCGACCGCTATACGCATGGTGAAAATGCGGGCTACCCGACCCTGTGTAAAGGACGCTTTATCAGTGATATCGCCGGTCAATCTAAGCATTATCATGCACTTGAAGAGCCCACCAGTTTAAATACCTTGTCTATGTTACCTGAATTGTTTGCGGCTAACGTTGCCTCGGTCAAAATTGAAGGACGACAGCGCAGCCCTGCTTACGTTGAACAAGTGACGAAAACTTGGCGTGCAGCCATTGATAGCTATCTTGCTGCACCAGAGCGCTACCAAGTTCGAACGGAATGGGATAACTGCTTAGCGAATGTGTCGGAAGGAAGACAAACCACACTCGGTGCATACCATCGACAGTGGCAATGATAGGATAGAAAATCATGAAATACGCTTTAGGCCCATTACTGTATTTTTGGCCCAAAACAGACGTCGAATCGTTTTATCAACACGCTCTGTCTAGCTCAGCGGATATCGTTTATTTAGGCGAAACCGTCTGTTCGAAACGTCGCGAAATGAAAGCGGGCGATTGGTTTGATATTGCCAAGCAGCTCGCGGCAGCAGGAAAAGAAGTCGTCCTCTCGACCATGGCGCTCTTAGAAGCGCCCAGTGAAATCAATCTGATGAAGAAGTACATTGATAATGGTGAGTTTACTATTGAAGCGAATGACGTGGCAGCGATTCAGCTTGCTTATCAACAAGGCGTCCCGTTTGTCGTTGGTCCTGCTATCAATTGTTATAACGCTTATGTGCTCAAACGGTTTCTACAACAAGGTATGATTCGCTGGTGTATGCCCGTCGAGTTATCGCGTGAATGGTTAATCAATGTGTTGAATCAGTGTGATGATTTGAATATTCGTGGCAAATTTACCACCGAGGTGTTTGCGCATGGTTATTTACCACTCGCCTATTCGGCCCGTTGTTTCACCGCGCGCGCAGAAAACCTAGCCAAAGACGAGTGTCAAACCTGTTGTATTCGCTATCCGACCGGTATTCAGGTCACCAGTCAGGAGGGGCAAGCCGTCTTTAACCTCAATGGCATTCAAACTCAATCTGGCTATTGCTATAACTTAATCAATGAGCAAGCGGGCATGCAAGGATTCGTCGATGTCGTTCGTCTTAGTCCATTAGGGCAGGAGACTTTTTCACTTATCGATGCGTTTAAAGCCAATCAAAACGCCGAGCATCCTCAACGGTTAGACAACCATCAATGCAATGGTTATTGGCATCAATTACCAGGATTAGACGTTCATTATCAATAGTTCTCTGACGCCCAACTCATAAAAATTGGCTTGGGCGTCAATCGACTCACTTATTGCGCCACTCGCGCTTTGGCTAAATGAGCTTCTCGTAAATCATGATACATACGGCCTAATTCAATAAAGGCATAACGATGCTCAACATACTCATAGACATTAAAAGCAATCGCTAATTTATACAGCGAAATAGCCTGTGCAAAGTTATCTTCCATTTGATAACGTTTACCAAGATAGAAGTACGCCTCGGTGAGCTGCTGTGCCAATAAGGTATTATCACGGGTGGTGCTTAATAGCGCTTTAAACACCTGATCTTGTGGAATCTCATCCAGCATCACGCCAACTAATACCCAGCCCCACTGTTCATCATGATCTTGATAGCGGTTCAATAAATCGTGCTTCGCTTGCTGTGGATTGACATCCGATTGAATAATGTAGAGCCACAAAGCGCGAAAAGGGTCGCTCGGGTCTTGCTGATAATGAGCTTGAATATCTTGTAACGCGAGCTCTGGACGGTCACCATAATACAGGGCGATAGCGCGGTTTCTAAGGGCATATTCGTTGCTTGGATCAAGTTCTAAAGTAGAGTCAAATGCTTCATAGGCAGCATCAAATTCACCTGCTTCGGTATAATAAACCCCAAGCAAATTAAAAATATCTGGCTGAGCCGGGTTTAAGGCCAATGACTGAGTAAAGTCTAATCGTGCTAGATCTCGCAGTCCGAGATTATCGTAGCCATTGCCACGTTCAAAAAACATTTTTGCTCGCAGTTCATCGTTCAAATCGGTACGCTGCAATAATTGGCTTAAACGAGCAATCTGCACTTCCTGCTGAATCGTGGATTGCAAGGGAATCGCCATCGGTGGATAAACCCAGTGCGTTGCTTGAGAACCACCTTTTACGGCGCATCCAGCCAATAACAAAATCATGACACTTACTAGAGCGCTTTGAAACCATTTCACAAATCAGTACTCCTGTGGTTCCCCTAATCAATAAAAAAGGGAGCGAATAGGCTCCCTTTATAACATGCTTTATCACGAAAAAGCGAAAACTGTTATTTCACTTCTGTCGTTAAGCGATTATTCTGCCGCAGGTGCAGTGTTTTCTGCACTGGCTTCTTCTGCTGGTTTCTCTACCGCTTCTTTCATGCTCAAACGAACACGACCTTGACGGTCTATCTCCAACACTTTTACTTGTACTTCTTGGCCTTCTGCAAGGACGTCTGACACTTTTTCAATACGCTTATCTGCGATTTGTGAAATATGTACTAGGCCATCTTTACCAGGAAGAATCGTTACAAAGGCACCAAAATCAGCAAGACGAGCAACTTTACCCGTATAAATCTTACCGACTTCGACTTCCGCGGTAATTTGCAGAATACGACGAATCGCTTCTTGCGCTTGATCACCGTCAGTGGCAGCAATTTTGATCGTACCGTCATCTTCGATTTCAATCGTCGTGCCCGTTTCTTCGGTCAACATACGAATCACTGCACCGCCTTTACCAATCACATCTTTGATCTTTTCAGAGCTGATCTTCATGGTATGGATACGAGGCGCAAATTCTGAAATATCATCACGGGCACCAGCAATTGCTTGATCCATAACTGAAAGAATGTGCAAACGAGCACCTTTCGCTTGGTTCAGAGCAATCTGCATGATCTCTTTAGTGATACCTTCGATCTTGATATCCATCTGTAGTGCAGTCACACCATTTGAGGTACCTGCCACTTTAAAGTCCATATCACCAAGATGATCTTCATCACCTAAAATGTCAGAAAGAACAACGAAATTCTCGTCTTCTTTGACTAGGCCCATTGCGATACCAGCAACAGAAGCCTTAATAGGCACGCCAGCATCCATAAGAGCCAAAGATGAACCACATACTGAGGCCATTGATGATGAACCGTTTGATTCAGTGATCTCAGAAACAACACGTACCGTGTACGGGAATTCATCCGCAGAAGGCATTACCGCTGCGATACCGCGCTTAGCCAAACGACCATGACCAATTTCACGACGCTTAGGTGAACCAACAAAACCTGTCTCACCAACACAGTAAGGAGGGAAGTTGTAATGCAGCATGAAGTAATCTTTACGCTCACCCGTTAACTCATCGATAATTTGAGCATCACGCTGAGTGCCTAGTGTCGCCGTGACTAATGCTTGCGTTTCACCACGAGTGAACAAAGAACTACCATGAGTACGTGGTAATACACCCGTACGTACATCCAAGGCACGGATCATGTCTTTTTCACGACCATCAATACGTTTTTCACCCGCAATGATGCGACCACGAACCACTTGTTTTTCAAGTGCGCCTAGCAGCTTCTTAATTTTCATTACATCTTGCGAATCATCTTCAGCCAAGATCGCCGCAATGACATCGGCTTTGATCGCCGCGACTTTCTCGTAACGCGCCATTTTTTCGATGATTTGGTACGCTTCGGTTAGACGAACTTCAGCTAGCTGAGCAATTTTCTCTTTTAATGCGGTATTTTCTTGTGGTGCAACCCAATCCCAAGATGGCGTAGCTACTTCAGCTGCGAATTCATTGATGGCATTAATGACCACTTGTTGTTGATCGTGACCATAAACGACCGCGGCTAGCATCTCTTCTTCGCTAAGGATGTCGGCTTCTGACTCAACCATCAACACCGCGCCTTCCGTACCTGCAACAACAAGGTCAAGACGTGATTGATCCAACTCTTTCGGGCTTGGGTTAAGTACCAATTGACCATTGATATGACCAACACGAGCAGCACCAATTGGACCATTAAATGGCATGCCAGAAATCGCTAACGCAGCAGAGGTACCAATCATGGTAACGATATCTGGTTGAACATTTGGGTTAACCGATACTACCGTGGCAATCACTTGTACTTCGTTAGTAAAAGCATCATGGAACAGAGGGCGAATAGGACGGTCGATAAGACGAGCGATTAACGTTTCACTTTCTGAAGGACGACCTTCACGCTTAAAGAAACCGCCAGGAATTTTACCCGCAGCGTAGGTACGCTCTTGGTAGTTAACCGTTAATGGGAAGAAATCTTGTCCTTCTACGGCGTCTTTTTTACCAACCACAGAAACAAAAACGGCGGTATCATCCATCGTCGCCATCACAGCGGCTGTCGCTTGGCGAGCCATTACACCGGTTTCTAACGTCACGGTATGATTACCGTATTGGAAAGTTTTCACTACTGGTTTTTCGAACATTAAGTTTTTCCTTTTCTAGGTGAGACCTAGATAAATTGAACAAGACTCAAAGCACTACCAATCGCGACTAGTAAAAAAAGACTCGCTGATCCTAATCTGTTTTTAATAGCCGCGACCTGCTGGTCGACTGGGGTGACTGTAATGCGATGAGAAATAATCGTGCCAACCATCAAAGTTGGACGGGATGTAGTATAAACTACTTAGCTAGGGATATGCCAAATTTAGATAACAAAAAAAGGGGCATTAGCCCCTTTTTTAAACAAACTGTACTATGCAGCCACTGATTAGCGACGTAGGCCTAGACGTTTGATAAGGTCTTGGTAGCGTCCTAGATCTTTACCTTTTAGGTAGTCTAGAAGTTTACGACGACTTGAAACCATACGTAGCAGACCACGACGGCTGTGATGATCGCCTTTGTGCGTTTTGAAGTGACCTTGTAAGTGGTTGATAGAAGCAGTCAGTAGTGCTACTTGTACTTCTGGTGAACCAGTATCGCCTTCGGCACGTGCGTATTCAGCAACGATTGCTGCTTTAGTTTCTGCATTCAGAGACATTATTCTCTCCTAAAGAGTTAAGTTTATTATTGTGCCAGCCAATCTCTGATTCAGCCGACACGCGAGCGCGAATTATAGGGAATAACGCGCAGACACACAAGCGCAAACTCGCTTAGCCTGAGCGGATTATTGTGGATAAACCACTAAACGTTTCGGAGCGACTTTTCCATCTTGATCAATTTGCCCTACGCCAAGAAAACGTCGTTGTTCGCCTTCAGTCATTCTAACCAGACCTTCGGTGGGGGCTCCGAAAACTTGCACCGCTTGTCCATGTTGAACCATATGGGCAAGTTCAGCAATCAGGTTAACCTCTGGCAAATCTTGTACAGCCGTATCCATTGGCAGTAGCAATTCATCCAATCGCTGATACTTCTCACTCTCTTCGCCCTGTACTTCTTCAACCAAGGCATTCAATTGCTCTAAGGTCACCATGCTTTGATACGGGTAATTGGCGACTCCAATACGGCGCAACATGGTGACATGAGCACCACAACCGAGCATCTCGCCTAAATCATCAACAATCGTTCGAATGTAAGTCCCTTTAGAACAGTGGACTTCCATCTCTACTTCATCGCCTTCAAAACGGTGTAAGGTGATCTCATAGACATTGATTTTTCGAGCTTCACGGGCCACTTCAATCCCTTGACGCGCATACTCATAAAGTGGCTTACCTTGATGTTTTAAGGCAGAAAACATCGAAGGAACTTGCCAGGTTTGCCCCTGAAAAGAAGCAATATGAGTCAGTAGTGTTTCACGCTGTACATTGACCGGACGAGTTTCTACTACTTGACCATCAGAATCTGAGGTATCAGTGCGCTGACCTAGTTTAGCAATCACACGATAACGCTTATCAGAATCGAGTAAAAACTGAGAAAACTTGGTCGCCTCCCCTAAACAAATCGGTAACATCCCCGTCGCTAATGGATCAAGCGCACCGGTGTGTCCTGCTTTTTCAGCAAAATAGAGGCGTTTCACTTTCTGTAGTATATCGTTCGATGAGATGCCCGTGGTTTTATCGAGTAGTAAGACGCCGTTAATTGCACGGCCTTTACGACGTCGTGCCATTACTCTTCGTCCTCTCGACCTGCATCTTGTTGACGACGTTTATCTTGATTGACCACTTCAGTGACTAAGTTAGACATCCGCATCCCTTCGACAAGAGTATTGTCATAGTGGAAACGAATTTCTGGTGTTAGACGTAAGCGAATTCGCTTACCAAGCATCATACGAATGTGCACTTCGTGCTCACGCAGCGCTTTAATACAAGACTCTGGTGTTTGCTCTCCGATACAAAGAAAGGTCACAAACACTTTCGCATACGCTAAGTCTCGTGAGACTTCCACATCGGATATGGTAACCATTCCTAAACGTGAATCACGAACTTCACGCTGTAAAATCATCGCTAATTCTTTTTGTAATTGCTGAGCCACTCGCTGAGTTCGGCTAAATTCTTTTGGCATATTTTTTCTCACTAATAGAAAGAATGGGGGGATGGTTTCCCAGCCCCCCATGGTGTATTCAACAACCTAACATTACCGTAAATGCAATTTTAGTTGCTAGTCGATGGTACGCTGGATCTCAACGATTTCAAAGACTTCGATCTGGTCACCAACGCGTACGTCGTTATAGTTTTTAACGCCGATACCACATTCGTAACCATTCTTAACTTCAGCTACATCATCTTTAAAACGACGTAGTGATTCAAGCTCGCCTTCATAAATAACCACGTTATCACGTAGAACACGGATTGGACTGTTACGCTTAATAGTACCTTCCGTTACCATACAGCCAGCAATCGCACCCAGTTTTGGTGATTTGAAGACATCACGTACTTGAGCAAGACCAATGATCTCTTGCTTAAATTCAGGGGCAAGCATACCGCTCATCGCTTGCTTCACTTCATCGATCAATTGGTAAATGATCGAGTAGTAACGCAGATCGATATTTTCATCTTCAATCGTACGACGAGCAGAGGCATCGGCACGCACGTTAAAACCAACCACGATAGCGTTAGATGCTGCCGCTAATACCGCATCCGTTTCCGTAATACCGCCAACACCAGAACCGACAATGTTCACTTTAACTTCATCAGTTGATAGTTTTTTCAGTGATTCAGCAATCGCTTCTACAGAACCTTGTACGTCGGCTTTCAGTACCACGTTCAACTCAGCAACATCACCGGCCGCCATATTTGAGAACATGTTCTCAAGTTTAGACTTCTGTTGACGAGCAAGTTTAACATCACGGAATTTACCTTGACGATAGTTAGCCACTTCACGAGCTTTACGCTCATCACGAACCACGGTTGCTTCATCACCAGCAGAAGGAACGCCAGATAAACCGAGGATCTCAACTGGAATTGATGGGCCAGCATGCTCAATCTCGTTACCCACTTCATCACGCATCGCACGTACACGGCCATATTCCTGACCACATAAAACGATGTCGCCTTTATTCAAGGTACCCGATTGAACCAACACAGTCGCGACTGGGCCACGGCCTTTATCTAAGCGAGATTCAATCACCACGCCTGACGCCATACCTTCTTTAACGGCTTTCAACTCAAGCACTTCTGCTTGTAGAAGAATCGCTTCAAGTAAGCCATCAATATTGGTGCCTTGCTTAGCAGAGATATGGACGAACATGTTTTCGCCGCCCCACTCTTCAGGCATGATATCGTACTGAGCAAGCTCATTTTTCACGTTATCTGGATTAGCCGCTTCTTTATCGATTTTGTTGACCGCAACGATAAGAGGAACCCCTGCTGCTTTCGCATGCTGAATCGCTTCTACCGTTTGAGGCATTACGCCATCATCTGCAGCAACAACCAACACAACGATATCCGTTGCTTGAGCACCACGAGCACGCATTGAAGTAAACGCAGCGTGTCCCGGAGTATCAAGGAAGGTAATCATACCATTAGGCGTTTCTACATGGTAAGCACCGATATGCTGGGTAATACCACCCGCTTCGGCATCAGCCACGTGAGTACGACGAATATAGTCAAGCGTTGACGTTTTACCATGGTCAACGTGGCCCATAATCGTTACGACAGGAGCACGAGAAACCAGTTCAAACTTATTATCACGATCAGAAAGAATGGCTTCTTCTAGCTCATTTTCTTTACGCAAAATAACTTTATGTCCCATCTCTTCTGCCACTAATTGAGCCGTTTCTTGGTCAATCACTTGGTTGATGGTAGCCATAGCGCCCATTTTCATCATCACTTTGATGACTTCGGTGGCTTTTACCGACATCTTATTGGCTAGCTCAGAAATTACGATGGTTTCACCAATCACAACGTCTGATTTAGCAACAACGGCGCTCTTATCGAAGCCATGTTGCATTGATGTAGGTTTGTTAATTCGACCTTTACGTCCCGCTTTACCGCCACGAGTACGTGAACCACGCTCTTGTTTATCATCACGTGAGGATAATTTGGTCTTTTTCAATTTGGCTGCACGACGAGCGCCTTCTTCACGACGGTCTGCTTCATCTTCCGCCTCACGTGCATGAGTTGAGGTGGTTAGATGGTAATCTGTATCTTCTTGCATATTGCCTTTTTTCTCTTCTTCAGCAGACCAGCGATCTTTATTTTTTTCGGCCAACTCGCGTGCTATCTCTAGCTGACGCTGACTTTCCTCTTCAATTTTACGCTGAGCCTCTTCTTCTTGGCGGCGTTTTAATTGTTCGGCCTCTTTTCGTGCTGCTTCTTGCTTTGATTTATCTTGTGCAGAACGCTCACGTTTTGCTTGATTGACTTCAACCGGTACATCACGTTGAGCTTCTTCGGCTTCACGCTTCGCCTTCTCTTCTGCTTCACGCTGAGCTTTCTCTTGCGCTTCACGTGCAGCCTTTTCTTCAGCCTCACGTTTCAATGCTGCTTCGGCTTCACGTTTGGCTTTTTCTTCTGCTTCACGTTGCGCTGCTTCTTCAGCTTCACGTTTAGCATCATCTTCAATTACACTGCGCTTAACATACGTCCGTTTTTTGCGCACTTCAACCTGAACATTCTTACTTTTACCACCACCGGCATTCACACTCAGTGTGCTGCGGGTTTTACGCTGGAGGGTTAAACGAGTCGGCTCAGAACCTTCACCATGTTCTTTACGCAAATGAGTAAGAAGTTTTTGTTTCTCTTCTTCACTTACATGATCTGAACCCGCTTTTTCCATACCTGCATCAGCAAGCTGTTCTAATAAGCGGTCAACTGGCGTACCAATTTCTTCACTCAGTGCTTTAACTGTAAGTTGTGTCATGCCGCTTCCTCCCCTGCTGAAACTATGCGTCTTCGCCAAACCAACAAATATTGCGAGCCGCCATAATTAATTCGCCCGCACGCTCTTCGGTTAGGCCTTCAATACCTTCAAGATCGTCGATGCCTTGGTCAGCGAGATCTTCCAGAGTTGCTACTCCTTTCGCTGCCAATTTAAATGCCATATCACGCTCTAAACCAGCTAAACCAAGCAGATCATCTGCTGGCTCAAGCCCTTCAAATGACTCTTCTTGCGTTAGGGCAATCGTCGTTAATGCCTCTTTGGCACGAGCGCGTATTTCTTCGATGATCTCTTCATTCAGACCATCGATTTCAAGCAACTCGCTTACTGGAACATAAGCTATCTCTTCTAACGTAGAGAAGCCTTCTTCTACTAACATCTCGGCAAAATCTTGCTCAATATCGAGGTACTTCATAAATTTCTCGATAGAGGCGGTTGATTCTTCTTGATGTTTTTTCTGTAAATCTGCAACCGTCATCACGTTCAGTTCCCAACCAGTAAGTTGAGAGGCTAAGCGGACGTTTTGACCATTGCGACCAATCGCTTGAGCTAAATTATCGGCTTCAACAGCAATATCCATTGAGTGGGCGTCTTCATCAACAATGATCGAAGCAACATCAGCAGGAGCCATCGCATTGATAACGAACTGCGCAGGGTTATCATCCCACAGCACGATATCGATACGCTCACCACCAAGCTCACTAGATACCGCTTGTACACGTGCACCACGCATACCTACGCAAGCACCGACAGGGTCGATGCGCTTATCGTTACTTTTCACCGCGATTTTAGCGCGAGAACCAGGATCACGTGCCGCGCCTTTTAGCTCGATCATCTCTTCGCCAATTTCTGGAACTTCAACACGGAAGAGTTCAGCAAGCATTTCCGGTTTAGAGCGCGTAATAAACAGTTGGAAACCACGAGCTTCAGGTGCTACTTTAAAGAGCAAACCACGCACTCGGTCACCTGAGCGGAAGTTTTCACGTGGTAATTGGTCTTCACGTAGAATTACCGCTTCCGCGTTATTACCCAAATCAACAATCACGCTATCGCGGTTAACTTTCTTAACCACGCCAGTGACAAGCTCACCTTCGTTATCGATAAACTGTTCAACAATTTGCGCACGTTCGGCTTCACGTACTTTCTGTACGATCACTTGCTTAGCAGTTTGAGTGGTAATGCGATCAAAAGTCACTGACTCAATTTGATCTTCAATGTAATCACCCAACTGAACCGTTTCATCATCATAATTCGCCGCATCAAACGAGATCTCTTTGGTTGGATGCTCAACGTTTTCAACCACTAACCAACGACGGAAAGTTTCAAACTCACCCGTTTTACGGTCGATAGCAACACGAACCTCAATTTCCATTTCGTGTTTTTTCTTGGTCGACGTAGCCAAAGCTGTCTCTAACGCTTCAAAAATACGTTCACGAGGTACCGCTTTCTCATTAGAAACCGCCTCAACGACCGCTAAAATTTCTTTACTCATTGTTATAGCCTCTTAAGCTCTATTCTCTAGGAGAACTAAAATTTAGGGATCAGGTTAGCTTTGGCAATATTACTTAGGGCGAAATATTCTTCTTGCCCATCAGCAATAACGGTGACCGTTTCGCCTTCAACCGCATGGATAATACCTTTCCATTTACGGCGATTAGCAACAGCCATTTTTAAGACAATGCTGACCTCGTGACCTATAAACTGCTCGTAATGTGCTGCTTTAAAGAGTGGTCTTTCCAAACCAGGCGAGGATACTTCTAAGTTGTAAGCGACCGTGATCGGGTCTTCAACGTCCAGTACCGCACTGACTTGGTGACTAACTTCAGCACAAGCATCAACGGTGATGCCATTTTCATGATCAATATAGATACGTAGTGTTGAATGTTCACCAGCACGCACAAATTCTAATCCAACTAATTCATAACCTGTTGCCGCTACTGGCGCTTCAAGCATTTCAGTAAGTTGTCTTTCTAAACCAGTCATTTAAACCACTCCAGAAACAAAAAAAGGGCATAGAGCCCAATTTAAATTCCAAGCAAGCACCTGAAATTTTCATGATGAAATTCAGATAACAAAAAACCCCGAAAGTCGGGGTTTTTTGTTGCTGGACCCTGATAAATTGAGAAATTATTCTCAACTGCAGTGAGGTTAACACTGCCAAACTTGCATCAATTTACCACTTAGGTAAATGGTTGCGGGGGCCGGATTTGAACCGACGACCTTCGGGTTATGAGCCCGACGAGCTACCAAGCTGCTCCACCCCGCGTCCGACTTGTAAGCAATTATACGCGCTACAAGGTGATTTACAAGTTTGTAAATAATGGTGCCGAGAGAGGGACTCGAACCCTCACACCATAGGCGCTAGCACCTCATGCTAGTGTGTCTACCAATTTCACCATCTCGGCATAACCTGACTTATCTTTTGATAAGTTTAGCGAGGAATCTCATCGCCTTTAGGGGCTGGAATATCACTCACTGAGTTATCAGCTTGCTCGACCACATGACCTTGTAACGGGTCAACCCATTGTGATTCGGTTTTGTGTGTAGACATATTACCTAACACCAAGCTAATAACAAAAAATGCGGTTGCAAAAACTGCAGTCATTCGGGTTAAAAAGTTACCTGAGCCACCAGCACCAAACACTGTGTTTGAAGCACCGGCACCGAATGAGGCTCCCATATCTGCGCCTTTACCTTGTTGAATCAACACTAGGCCGATAATACCAACCGCTGCCAACAGGTAAATCACAAGTAGAACTGTAAACATTGCTTCCACCTATGTTCCAAATTGTTGAGCCAGCGCCGTTCAATCATGCGACTTAAACAAGGCTAGCGACCTCCTCATCGAGGGCGGACGCAATACTAACGAATGCCCGTTTCGCTGACAAGAGGTATTTAGCAAAAAAGTCTTTTTTATCAATCAAACGGTCAAAAAAGGCTCAACAATCGGTATTGATAACGCTATTCTCTCTATTTATTAACATTGGTCGCCATTAAAAAATAGAGAAAAAGACGCTAAAAACTTAGCAATTGGCTTTGACCGCCGCCGCAATCTCTAACGCTGATGCTTGTACTAACTGGGCATCTTCGCCCTCTACCATCACTCGAATAAGTGGCTCGGTGCCCGACGCACGTAACAGTACCCGTCCTTTATCACCGAGCTGAGATTCAACCTGCTTTACCGCCGCCAATACCGCTGTCGATTCAAGAGGTTTGGTTTGCCCACTAAAGCGAACATTTTCTAACACTTGTGGATAGAGAGTCATACCTTGCGATAATTCATATAAAGACAAATTACTGTCAATAACCGAGGCTAATACTTGTAACGCGGCAACAATGGCATCTCCAGTCGTGACTTTGTCGAGTAAAATCACATGCCCTGAATTTTCAGCACCAATTTTCCACCCTTTTTCGAGCAGTTTTTCCATTACATAGCGATCACCGACCGCTGCGCGGACAAATGGAATACCTAGCTGCTTTAAGCCATTTTCCATGCCTAAATTCGTCATCAGGGTGCCAACCACCCCACCTTTCAGCTCACCTCGGCGCAGAGCATCACGAGCAATGATATAAGCTATCTGATCGCCATCGATTTTATGCCCCAAATGATCAACCATGATGATTCGATCACCATCACCATCAAAAGCCAGCCCTAAATCGGCTTGCTCAGCCACCACTTTCTGTTGCAAGGCACGAACATCGGTCGCACCCACCTGATCGTTGATGTTTAAACCATTCGGCTCAGTGCCGATGGAGACTACTTCTGCACCTAGCTCTTTAAAAACATTAGGGGCGATATGGTAGGTTGCCCCATGAGCGCAATCGACCACGATTTTTAAACCAGATAGACTAAGTGTGGAAGGAAAAGTACTTTTGCAAAATTCGATATAACGGCCAGCAGCATCGACCAAACGAGTCGCTTTACCCAACTCAGCCGATTCAACACATTCAATCGGTTTATCTAATTCAGCCTCGATAGCCAATTCCAGTTCATCGGGTAATTTAGTCCCAGCAGAAGAGAAGAATTTGATGCCATTGTCATAATAAGGGTTATGCGATGCAGAAATCACAATCCCCGCTTCGGCGCGAAAAGTTTGGGTAAGATAAGCAACGGCAGGCGTCGGCATTGGCCCAGTGAAAATCGCTTTTAACCCGGCAGCAGCTAGACCAGCTTCTAATGCAGACTCCAGCATATAACCTGAAATTCGCGTGTCTTTACCGATAATCACTTTTTTGGTGCCTTGCTGAGCCAACACGCGCCCCGCAGCCCAACCAAGTTTTAAAACAAAATCAGGCGTGATTGGATACTCACCAACTCGGCCTCGAATACCATCGGTGCCAAAATAACGTCTAGTGTTAGACATAATACTTCCTTAATGTTTATGACGCTGCATCATTTGTATGATCGTCAATGCTTCTACGGTTTGTTCAACATCATGTACGCGAAGAATCTGCGCACCTTTTAAAGCCGCTAATGTTGCGCTCGTCACGCTCGCCACCATGCATTGTGCCGGCTTTTTACCTAATGGTTTAAACAACATTGATTTACGAGACATTCCAGCCAGTAAAGGCAAACCAAAATGGTGAAATACCTCTAAGTTCGCTAACAGATGATAATTGTGTTCCAGTGATTTACCAAAACCAAATCCAGGATCCAGAATAATATTCTGGCGTAGGATCCCCGCTTTCTCACATGCGGCAATACGCTCGACTAAAAATTCATCCACCTCTTTTAAAATATCATCATATTCAGGAGCGATTTGCATCGTTCTTGGCTGGCCTTTCATATGCATAATACACACTGGCACTTGGGCATCGGCGGCGGCTTGCAAAGCCCCCGGCTCTTGTAACGCTCGTACATCATTAATTAAATCAGCGCCCGCTTGTACCGCCTGACGCATAACTTCCGCTTTACTGGTATCAATCGATATCCAAATTTCAGGATAATGATCGCGGATAGCCTGAATAACCGGGATCACTCGTCCAAGCTCTTCGGCGAGCGATACCTCTGGCGCCCCCGGACGTGTCGATTCACCACCGATATCAATAATGCTGACTCCGGCATCAATCATCTGTTTGGCTCGTAAAAGTGCACGCTGTACAGTGGTGTATTGACCACCGTCAGAAAAAGAGTCTGGGGTCGTATTCAGTATTCCCATCACTTGAGGCTGGTCAAGCTGAAGCTGTTTGGTTGTGGTTTGAATTTTCATAAGCCTCTGAATATAGAATGGATTAACAAAGA
Source organism: Vibrio sp. A11 (assembly GCF_013048705.1). Taxonomy (NCBI): domain Bacteria; kingdom Pseudomonadati; phylum Pseudomonadota; class Gammaproteobacteria; order Vibrionales; family Vibrionaceae; genus Vibrio; species Vibrio sp. A11. The sequence continues at coordinate 75,277 of NZ_VHSI01000006.1, forward strand.
ATACGTTACCCCTATCACTCACTAAGCTCAAGAGTTATAGCAAATCGATAAATAACTTATTCACCGAAATGGCAATCCAAAACGTGTTCACCAGTAAGTAAAAAACCCCGAACAAGTCGGGGTTTGATTATCAGATAAAACGTTAATCTTTATCTTTGTGTTCTGAAGCTGGTGGAGTTTCCACATCAGATTCTGCAGAAGCGGTAGACTCTGGCTCAACATTATCTTGAGTGGCTCTAGCGGCCTGATCGGCCCAACCAGCAGGTTCACGAATCTCCGATTTACGAGCCATCAAATCATCAATCTGTCCTGCATCGATGGTTTCATATTTCATCAGTGCATCTTTCATCGCGTGCATGATATCCATGTTTTTCTCAAGGATCTCACGGGCACGATCATAGTTACGGTCAATGATCTTACGAACTTCATCATCAATCAGCTTGGCAGTATCTTCAGAAACATGCTTAGTTTGTGTCACACTACGACCTAAGAATACTTCACCTTCATCTTCTGCATAGAGAAGAGGACCGAGTTTCTCTGAAAAACCCCATTGAGTGACCATCTTGCGAGCAATCGCTGTGGCTCGCTCAATGTCATTCGAAGCTCCAGTAGAAACGTTATCAGCACCATAAATCAGCTCTTCAGCAAGACGGCCGCCATAAAGACTGGATATCATCGATTCTAGATGTTGCTTAGACATGCTGACACGATCTTGTTCTGGTAAGTACATAGTCACACCCAACGCTCTTCCGCGAGGGATAATAGAAACTTTGTACACCGGATCATGTTCAGGGACTAAACGCCCAACAATCGCGTGGCCAGCCTCGTGATAAGCCGTTGATGCTTTCGTCTCTTCAGACATCACCATTGAGCGGCGCTCTGCACCCATCATGATTTTGTCTTTAGCCAGTTCAAACTCAACCATAGACACATTGCGTTTATTACCACGAGCCGCAAATAGTGCCGCTTCATTGACGAGGTTGGCTAAATCTGCCCCCGAGAAGCCCGGTGTACCACGAGCAATCAACGACGGTTGCACATCATTCGCTAATGGGACTTTACGCATGTGAACTTTTAAGATTTGCTCACGACCACGAACATCAGGTAAACCAACGACAACTTGGCGGTCGAAACGGCCTGGACGTAATAATGCAGGGTCCAATACATCAGGACGGTTAGTCGCGGCAATAACGATAACGCCTTCGTTACCTTCAAAACCGTCCATCTCAACCAACATTTGGTTTAAGGTTTGTTCACGTTCATCGTGACCACCGCCGACACCAGCACCACGCTGACGACCGACCGCATCAATTTCATCGATAAAAATGATACAAGGCGAGGCTTTTTTGGCTTGCTCAAACATGTCGCGCACGCGCGACGCACCAACACCGACAAACATTTCAACGAAGTCAGAACCAGAGATAGTGAAAAAAGGCACCTTGGCTTCACCAGCAATTGCTTTAGCCAGCAAGGTTTTACCCGTACCAGGGGGACCAACCATCAACACACCCGTTGGGATTTTACCACCCAACTTCTGGAATCGACTAGGATCGCGCAGATAATCAACCAATTCTTTGACGTCTTCTTTCGCTTCATCACAGCCAGCAACGTCAGTAAAATTCGTTTTAATCTGCTCTTCACTCATCATCCGAGCTTTACTTTTGCCGAAGGACATGGCGCCTTTGCCACCGCCGCCCTGCATTTGACGCATAAAGAAAATCCACACCCCAATCAGCAATATCATTGGGAACCAAGAGATAAAGATGGTTCCAAGCAGACTTTGTTCTTCTGGTGGTGTTCCTTGTACTCTTACGTTTTGATTAATCAGATCATCAAGCAGCTTTTGATCATATACCGGCATGTAAGTAACAAATCGACTGTTACTACCACGGCGAGTAAAGGTAATTTCGCTGTTCTTGAATTGAGCTTCCTGAATTTGGCCTTGACCAACTTCTTGTACGAATGTGGTGTAGTCCACTGTTCTTCCGCTGCTGTCACCAGGGCCAAAGCTCTGGAAAACCGACATCAGCACAACGGCGATAACCAGCCATAGTATTAGATTTTTTGCCATGTCACTCAAGGTGCAAGCCTCGCGATAACTAGTTGTAATTAAAGGTAGGGTACTACAGTTTGTAGGCTGTAGCTATAGTGTTAACTCTCACCGATAAAGGCAAATAGTTAACCTTTGTAACCAGTGGCAACAACATAAACCTCTCGAGAGCGTGCTCTTGAAGAATCTGGTTTACGAATTTTGACCGCCTTGAACATACTACGTACCTCTTGGACATAATGATCAAAACCTTCGCCCTGGAACACTTTGACCACAAAACTACCATTAGGGATAAGAACTTGTCGACACATATCTAATGCTAATTCGACCAGATACATCGCTCTTGGTTGATCCACTGAATTATTTCCGGCCATATTAGGGGCCATATCAGACATCACCACATCAACCATATCTGGTTGAATACGTTCGATTAATGCAGCCAGAACGCTCTCTTCTCGGAAGTCACCTTGTAAAAAAGAGACACCGGCAATCGAATCCATCGGCAAAATGTCACAAGCAATGACCTGTCCTGTATCGCCAACAATACTAGCCGCATATTGTGACCAGCCACCGGGCGCAGCCCCTAAATCAACGACAGTCATACCAGTACGCAGTAACTTATCCTTACTTTGGATCTCTTTTAGCTTAAAAATCGCACGTGAACGATAACCTTTCTTTTTTGCTTCATGAACATAGATGTCATCAAAATGCTCTTTCAACCAACGAGAAGAACTCGCGGAATGTTTCTGTTTACTCATTCGATACCTAACTAAGGTGCTTCTATTCGAGAAAGTCTTGTAGAAAATATAGTCTTCCTGAGTAGATGGCGCTAAAATGGTGGTTTTCAACCCTAATATTAATAAATTTGGTCGCGTAATGAATCTAAGCAACAAACAAAAGCAGCACCTGAAAGGATTGGCTCACCACTTAAACCCAGTAGTATTGATGGGTGCCAATGGCCTCACCGAAGCTGTTTTGGCAGAAATCGAAATTGCGCTTAACTATCATGAACTCATTAAAGTCAAGGTAGTATCAGAAGACCGTGAAACGAAACTATTGATTGTTGATGCGATCGTTCGTGAAACGGGTGCAGAAAAAGTCCAAGTCATTGGTAAAACCTTGGTCCTTTACCGCCCATCTGAGCAGCGTAAAATCGAATTACCCCGCAAATAAATTGCTCCGTTCGCTAAGTATGCGAGCCTCGCTACTTAAGCTTATAAAAAGGTCGCCTTGGGCGACCTTTTTATTGTTGTTTCTGTTAAACACTCGGTACACACTACGAAACACCTCTCGACGGTTAATCTCAATAGTGCCTCAGCTCGATTTACAGATAATCAACCTTGTCTATTTCAAAGACTTTATCACCGCCTGGGGTCGAGATGGTGACTTCATCACCTTCCATTTTACCAATTAACCCACGAGCAATCGGTGAACTGACTGAAATACGTCCTGCTTTGATTTCCGCTTCATCATCACCCACGATTTGATAACGCTTCTCTTCATCAGTATCGACATCAATCAAGCTCACTGTCGAACCAAAAATCACTTTTCCTGTGTTTTCTATCTTTGCGATATCAATCACTTGAGCTACCGATAATTTATATTCGATATCGCGAATCTGAGCTTCGCAGATCCCTTGCTCTTCTCGAGCGGCATGATATTCGGCATTCTCTTTTAAATCACCTAATTCACGAGCTTCAGCGATCGCTTGAGTGATTTTTGGACGCAGCTTAAGTAGTCGCTCAAGTTCATCACGCAGCAATTTTTCACCGCGTACGGTCATTGGAACTTTTTCCATATTATTACCTCTATGCCAAAATTATCTTTGGACAATACAAAACTACCCAACCCGATAAGGGGGTCAGGTAGTCATTTTTGAATGCATGATTCTCAGTGTAAACAAACATGGCGACGAAATCATCCAAATTCAATCATTGCGATCAGAAATTGAGATTGAGCACGATGAGGTAAATTTAATGTGATCCATCCCACACACTCACCTGTCGAAAAAACATTCAAAATGACTAAAAAAATCTAAATAACCCACTTAGAAACAACGGTCAGACCAGCGGACAGAAACCTAAAAAGCAAATTAAAATCAAAGGTTTGATATTTTTTACATCGCAATAAAACACTGTTCATAACTGAAATTTATATCATTTTACTAACGGATAATGGAACTTTGCAGTTACAAAGGTAGACACGAATAGGTCGAATGTTCCACCTGAGGGTCACTTCTTTAGAGGTTGCACGAGTGGGGACATTGGTTGTTCGTTGCACATATCAATGATTTGAACCATCGCTTTCAAACTTTGTTATGTCGCCGATAACAATTTATGGACAGTAAATTAGGACTTAATAAAATGAACAAAACTCTGATTGCTCTAGCAGTTTCAGCTGCTGCAATGACCGCTGGTGTTAATGCTGGTGAAATTTACAACCAAGATGGAACTTCGCTTGCGCTAGGTGGCCGCGCTGAAGCACGTCTATCTCTAAAAGATGGTAAAGCAGAAGATGCTTCACGTGTACGTATCAATGTATTAGGTAAAACTCAAATCAATGACAGCCTGTATGGCCTTGGCTTCTACGAAGGTGAATTCACTACAGCCGATAAAGGCGGAGATGTTGATAGTAACAGCAACAGCCTAACTAACCGTTACGCTTTTGCTGGTATCGGCGGTGATTTTGGTCTAGTGACTTACGGTAAAAATGACGGCGCACTAGGTGTGATCACTGACTTTACCGATATCATGGCTTACCATGGTAACAAAGCGGCTTATAAACTGACCGTTGCTGACCGTGCTGACAACATGCTGACTTACGCAGGTCAATTTGATGATCTTGCAGTAAAAGCGAGCTACCGTTTTGCTGACCGTGTAGAAGGGGTAAATTTTGGTGACAATAACCAAGATGGTTACTCACTCTCTGCAATTTATGCATTTGCTGACACTGGCTTTGCTGTTGGTGCTGGTTACGCCGATCAAGACAAAGCTGATCAGTGGATGCTAGCCGCCTCTTACGCGATCAACGATTTGTACTTTGCTGGTACTTATGTTGATGGCCAAGATAAGAGTGGTGCAGATAAAGAAGACTTTACTGGTTATGAGCTAGCCGCTAAATACACTATGCAACAAACTGTATTTACGACTTCTTACAACTACTTAAAATCTAAAGAAGCAGGCGTTAAAGAAGACTTAGCTGACAGCATTGCTATCGATGCAACTTACTTCTTCAAGCCTAACTTCCGTTCTTACATCTCATACAACTTTAACCTGCTAGATTCAGATAAAGTAGGTAAGATGAAAGCTGAAGATGAGCTAGCTCTCGGTCTACGTTACGACTTCTAAGTCGTCTTAATTACGCATCATCATGCTTAATTAACACTCCAAACGCCTGCGCACTAGCAGGCGTTTTATTCTCTGGTTATACTTGCCTTCCTGTTTGATTGATTGTCGATTGTTTATGCATTGTCTATGGCGCCGTCTTTCCTCTATTTTTATGTTGTCTTACCTGTTTATCGTGCTCCCCGTTTGGGCCGATTTTGAGCAAGCAAAAGCACAACTGCCAACGGGCACTCGCAGCGGTTTAGTCAGCCAACTACTCAATGAACAGCAAACCGTTAACCAATACACCGATGGGTATTTCCCGCCTGCCAGCACCTTAAAAATCATTACGGCCTTGGCGAGCCAACTCGAACTCGGTGAGCAATTTCGTTTTACCACCGAGTTACGTGCTGATAACAATCAGCTGGCCTTGATTTTTTCTGGCGACCCAACTTTGACTACCGCCAACTTACGTCAATTATTCAGTCAATATCGCTCTAAACACGGTCGCAAGATTAGCGGAGATATCTGGCTCGACATCAGTCAATTCAGTGGTTATCAACGAGCAGTAGGCTGGCCTTGGGATAGTCTTGGCGTGTGTTATAGCGCTCCGGTCAGCGCGGTTAATCTTGATGGCAACTGTATTCAAGCGTCGATTTATACCCAAGATAACGGTTCTACTCGAGTTTATGTTCCCCCTCATTACCCGGTTCATGTCAGTAGTGAGGCTAAAACGGTCTCTCAAGCTCTGCAGCAAAGCTTACATTGTGATTTAGAGTTAATCGCCACGCCTAACAATCACTATCAACTATCAGGCTGTTTAGCGGAACGTGAGCAACCACTACCGCTTCGCTTTGCCGTACAAAATCCTGAACTCTACGCTCAACGCGTCATTCATCAACTGCTACGACAACTTGGCATCCATTTAGAAGGCGATATAAAAATCGGTCAGCCTCCAGAAATACAGACTATGGCGAGTATTGCGATACATCGCTCGGCAGCACTGCCTGAACTGCTCAAAATCATGCTGCAAGACTCGGATAACTTGATTGCTGACTCTCTCACCAAAACCTTAGGCCAGCACTTTTTCTTGCAGCCCGGAAACTTTGCTAATGGCACTGAAGCCATGAAACAAATTATCTTTGCCAACACCGGAATTGACTTGCAAGATGCTCAGTTAGTCGATGGTTCTGGGTTATCACGTAATAATCGCTTACGCCTAGAGTCGATGCGTCAGATCCTTGCCTATTTGGCTGCTCACGATCAGCAATTATCGTTATTGAACTTGCTACCAACAGCCGGAGAGAGTGGAACTTTACTCTATCGTCGTAGTATGCGTCATAGTAGCGTACGAGGTCAGCTTATCGCCAAAAGTGGCTCGTTATACGGCACACATAACATGGCGGGTTTTGTTATCAATGAGCAAGGTAAACCACTAAGCCTATTTATTCAGTACGTGACGGATTATTTCCCATCCACTGCCAATGCTCACTTACCGATAGAACCACCCATTACCCAATTTGAGCTACGTTTCTATCAAGATGTGATTAACATGGCTCACGACCAATAAACAAAAAGCGCCTAACGGCGCTTTTTGTTTATTGGTTTTTATTTCTTGGGGATAAGCTTGTCACTTTACCACATCACGGTTTAACTACCCTCGGTAGAGCATTACAAATCATGACTCAATGGTTACTCGTGCGAACTTACGTTTACCAACTTGATAGACATAAGTTCCGACCGCTGGAATGCACTTCGCATCATCGAGCTTTTCACCGTCTTGCTTAGCCGCGCCTTGTTTCACCATACGCATCGCATCCGAAGTTGAGCCCACCAGCCCAGCCTCTTTGAGTAAGTTAGCAATCGCGATTCCTTGAGCAAAGGTAAACTCTGGCATTTCATCAGGTAGAGCACCTTTTTGAAAACGATTAATGAATTCTTGTTCTGCCGCATCAGCGTCCGCTTGTGAATGGAAACGAGCGATGATCTCTTTAGCCAGTAGAATTTTAACGTCTCTTGGGTTAGCACCGTTTGCCACATCGGCTTTAAATTGCTCGACTTCCGCTAAAGGACGGAAAGACAACAATTCATAATAACTCCACATCAAATCGTCAGAGATTGACATGATCTTACCAAACATTTCGCTTGGCGCTTCGCTTACCCCAATATAGTTGTGCGCGGACTTAGACATTTTCTTTTCGCCATCTAAGCCAACCAGTAGTGGCATCATCAATACTACTTGAGGCTTCTGACCATGTGATTTTTGCAGCTCTCGTCCCATCAGCAAATTAAACTTCTGATCCGTGCCCCCTAATTCAACATCGGTTTCCATCGCAACGGAATCATAACCTTGCAGTAAAGGGTACATAAACTCATGAATGGCAATCGGTTGACCGCCTGTGTAGCGCTTTTTAAAATCATCCCGTTCCAACATTCGCGCTACAGTTTGGTTAGCGGCAAGTCGGATCATCCCTTCAGCACCGAGCTCAGACAGCCATTCAGAGTTAAACTGAATTTTCGTTTTTGCCGGATCAAGGATCTTAAACACTTGCTGCTTATAAGTCTCCGCGTTACGTAGAACATCTTCGCGCGTCAACGGCGGACGAGTGGTATTTTTACCGGTTGGGTCACCGACCATTCCCGTAAAGTCACCAATCAAGAAAGTAACATCATGGCCTAAATCTTGGAAAGTGCGCAGCTTGTTTAAGATCACCGTATGACCTAAATGAATATCTGGTGCCGTTGGATCTGCCCCAAGCTTAATCCGCAAAGGACGACCTTCTTTCAGTTTTGCGATTAATTCCTCTTCTGGAATTAACTCTTCAACACCACGCTTAATCTCAGCTAACGCCGCTTCAATACTCGCCATTCTTGTTCACTCCCACAGATTTGGCAAAAATTTAATAGTTTGACATCTTACTTGAATAGCGATGCCTTTTGAAACCAGTTAGACTAACCAAATAACGATTTTATTCACGAATGATTGAACGAACACGAGTATGCTAGCGATTTTTGCTCGTCTTCCCTGGGTGCATCAGGCATGTATTGCCTTTTTTAGTGCGGTGATTGTTATCGCGTTATTTTTCCTCCCGGATCAGGAAGCATTAAGAAACCACCCAGAGCGACTCCAAATTGGTCGTCACTATCCTTTGACTATTGACCGGGAAGCATTAGCTCCAGGTAGTACGGTATTGCCTTCCGCTTTACTCCGCTGGGAAACGCATAAAGTGAATTCGGGAGAAAGTGCAGCACTTCTTTTTCAACGTCTTGGCCTCTCCGCTCGCTTATTGCATGAATTAACGTCCAGTGATCCACAAATCAACCAGCAATTGAGTCGTTTACGTCCCGGTGATGAGTTGCAATTTGGGTTTGATGACAATAACCAATTGATTCAACTTAAACGGCGTATTACGCCTTATGAAACTTTTGATATCACGCGCACCGATTCTGGTTTTTCTGCTCGGTTTGATAAGAAAGAGGTTTTTTATCAATACAATTACGCTCAAGCGGAAATCACCTCAAACTTTTGGAATGCGGCAAGAGGAGCGGGCTTAACAGCTAACCAAATTATGGAATTAGCGGGCATTTTTGGTTGGGATATCGATTTTGCGTTAGATATTCGCTCAGGAGATCATTTTCGCTTACTGTTTGAAGAGAAAATAGTCGAAGGTGAAGTCGTGGGGCGAGGGCGAATCATCGCCACTCAATTTACTAACCAAGGCACAACCTTTACGGCCATTTTGGATGATCATACTGGGCAGTATTACGATGAAACTGGCCGAGCAATGAAAAAAGCGTTTCTACGTGCACCGCTGGATTTTCGGCGCGTATCATCAAACTTCAACCCTCGCCGCCTTCATCCAGTTACAGGCCAACTAAGGGCACATCGAGGTACAGACTACGTTGCGCCTGTAGGCACCCCAATTTGGGCCGCTGGTGACGGCGTGGTTGAACGCTCTAGCTATAACCAATTTAATGGTCATTATGTCTTTATTCGCCACAGTAATACCTATTTAACCAAATACCTCCACCTAACTCGACGCACAGTGAAGACCGGAGAGCGGGTTCGGCAAGGTCAAGTGATTGGTACATTAGGTGGAACCGGACGAGTCACAGGCCCTCATTTACACTACGAATTTCTGGTTAATGGCGTTCATAAAGATCCACGCACCGTCGATCTTCCTCAATCAAAATCCTTGACCGGACAAGCAAAAGCAACATTTTTAGCTAATGCTAAAATTCGCCTTGATACCTTATCGCGTTATGGGCAATTACTCTACGCAACTCCTTAACCCTACAAAAAAGCCCTTATTGATATCATAAGGGCTTTTTAATCTGGATGGTTCTCTAACACAGATAGATTTTAAACGCTAAATGACGCCCCACAACCACAGGTCGTTGTCGCATTAGGGTTATTAATGAAAAAGCGCGAGCCGTCTAACCCATCGATATAATCCACCACACCGCCAATCAAATACTGTAAACTCATTGGGTCAACCACTAAAGTAACGCCACTATTTTCGATGGTGGTATCCCCCTCGTTAACACTTTCGTCAAACGTAAAACCATATTGAAAACCGCTACAGCCGCCACCAGTAATATAAACACGCAATTTCAACTGGGGATTTTCTTCTTCTTCAATTAATGTGCGTACTCGCGTTGCAGCGGCATCAGAAAAAGTTAAGGGTACATTGACTTCGCTCACGACGACCTCTCTCATTGGTGTCAATACTCATTACTTGTTGATGAGCATGTTTATTTTTTCTAATCTGATGATTATCTAATACCTGACTGTTTCGTTCAAGTATTAGCCGAACAATCTCACCACTCCAGTCATTCCTCTTCCACCAAATCGTAGGCATTCAGGGAAAAAACGATAAGCATCTATCGCCGTGCAAGAGTAATGATTTTTATCAGCAATGCCACCATTTTGCACTGAGTAGACCGATAAATGTTATAAATTGAGGGAAAAGATTTCGTCTCATCACTGAGCAGCGTACAATGCTCCACGCAATGAATCTTAGGGTAGATTAATCTTTCAACGTCAACGTTTATTCGATAGAGCGATCAAAAAACGAAGCGTTGCCGCTGGATGATAAGCCGTTTTATTCCCATGAATATAGCGAGATTGAGCGACACAAATACCGCCAACGCAGCCATAGTTTGCCGTGGGCAAAGTATAAACTGGCTGATATCGCGACGAGAGGATTACGCTTTATCATCGCTTTTAGGGTAAACATATCCTCAGCGACAAAGGTCTACATGCCCTAACCAATATTAAGAGGAATTCTCAATGACCAAATCAGAAGATCTGTATCAAAAGGCGCAAATCAAAATCCCAGGCGGCGTTAATTCTCCGGTGCGCGCTTTTAGCGGTGTAGGTGGCTCACCCATTTTTATCGACCGTGCTGATGGCGCACTGATTTTTGATGCCGATGGTAAAGCCTACATTGATTATGTTGGCTCATGGGGCCCAATGATCCTTGGTCATAATCATACCGTGATCCGCGATGCCGTGATCCATGCCGCTCAGCGAGGTCTCAGCTTTGGCGCGCCGACGGAAATGGAAATCACTATGGCAGAATTGGTCTCTGAACTGGTCCCTTCCATGGAACAGTTGCGCATGGTCAGTTCTGGCACAGAAGCAACCATGAGTGCCATTCGTTTAGCTCGCGGTTATACCGGACGGGATAAAATCCTAAAGTTCGAAGGCTGTTACCACGGCCATGCCGATAGCCTATTAGTCAAAGCCGGTTCAGGAGCCTTAACCCTCGGCCAACCGAGCTCACCAGGCGTTCCCGCTGATTTCGCTAAACACACACTCACTGCCCGCTTTAATGATTTACAATCCGTACGTGAGCTGTTCGCGGCGCATCCTGGTGAAATTGCCTGTATTATCGTTGAGCCAGTCGCGGGGAATATGAACTGCATTCCTCCAGTAGCTGGCTTCCATGAAGGTTTACGTGAAATCTGTGATCAAGAAGGCGCGTTATTGATTTTTGATGAAGTAATGACTGGCTTTCGCGTTGCCCTTGGAGGAGCACAAGCTCACTACAATATCCACCCCGACTTAACCACTTTAGGTAAAGTGATTGGCGGAGGAATGCCTGTGGGAGCTTTTGGTGGTCGTAAAGAAATCATGCAATACATTGCTCCAACAGGCCCCGTCTATCAAGCAGGTACGCTTTCAGGCAATCCGATTGCCATGGCAGCGGGTTACGCTTGTCTGTCGCTATTAAGACAAGAAGGTAATGAGAAAAATTTAGCCGCTAAAACCAAACAACTGGCCGATGGCTTTAAACAGCTCGCCGATAAGCACGCTATTCCATTGGTCGTTAATCAGGTCGGTGGCATGTTCGGCTTCTTCTTTACCGACCAACCCAGCGTAACCTGCTACGAAGAGGTAGCAAAATGCGATATTGAACGTTTCAAACGCTTCTTCCACTTAATGTTAGGATACGGTGTTTATCTTGCGCCATCAGCATTTGAAGCTTGCTTTACCTCTTTAGCCCACGGTAGCCGAGAAATAGAAGCTACTTTAGAAGCCGCTGACCGCAGCTTCGCTCAGTTAGCTCAAGAAGGGTAATTAACATATATCGGATTTAACTTATTGAACTGAGGGGTATTGATTTTTCGCCATGCCATTGATTGCGAATATTCAACACCCCTACTATGTAGGCAGAAAACCCACAACGTCTACTGCCATTAGTGCCAAAAAAACATCACTAATATGGCAAGTGAAGCAAGCAAAATCATCGTCCAAGGTATACGTTGAACCCATGAGGTTTTCGTCGCGCAGCAAGATTTCTTTTCACAACAACCCATTTTTATCTCTCCCATTGCCCAAATACGCAATCCAAGCCATTATAGACAGTGTCACAACGAAATCGAAACTCACTCTATGTCATTTATCTGTTTGTGACGATGGTGTTAGTAAATAGATAATGGTTCTAATGATTCTTTCCATCGCTCACTGATATCCGACATCCTGACATAGAAAATCAACCAGTAGAAAGGGGCCACTAGCGTGTCCGATAAAACTAGACTTACCGTCAACCATTGGGTCTTGATTGGCGCATTATGCATCGCCGTATTCAGCTGTTATCAACTGATTGAACCTTATAGTAATGCGATCATGATGGCATTTATTCTATCGCTATTGATTTTCCCGATTCATCAACGCTTAGAATATCGTCTAGCTCAGAAAAAAAATCTTACTGCCCTACTCTCGTGTATTATTTTGACGTTTATTATTGTGATACCGTCGATATTGGTTTTTTCAGCCATCGTCCAACAAGGTGCTCGCTTTGCACAAACGCTCTATCATTGGGGGAATGAAGGTGGCATTCAAACGGCGCTTAGTCACCCTTTGATCATTAAAACACTTACGTTTACCAACCAATATCTCCCCTTTCATGAAGTAACACCTCAGCAAATCGCCCAAAAAACCGCTCAATTCGCCACTTCTTTCGGCAGCAGTCTGGTGGCCATTAGCGCCAAAATCGTTGGTGATGTCACGCATTTAGTCATGAACTTTTTCTTAATGCTGTTTGTGCTGTTTTTCCTGCTCCGCGATCACGATAAGATCATTAATGTACTGCGACACATCTTGCCGTTATCCCGTAGCCAAGAAGACAAATTACTGCATGAAATCCAGCAGGTATCGAAATCCGCTATCATGGGGTCATTTCTTACTGCCATAGCCCAAGGCGTAGCGGGCGGATTTGCAATGTGGATCGTTGGCTTACCCGGACTGTTTTGGGGGACCATGATGGGCTTCGCCTCTTTTATTCCTTTAATTGGCACCGCCTTAATTTGGATCCCAGCTACTCTCTATTTGTTTATTATTGGTGATACCGCTTGGGCATTGTTCTTATTAATCTGGAGTATTGCCATTGTTGGTTCGATTGATAACTTATTGCGTCCCCTGCTGATGCAAGGCAGCGCAGGCATGAATACCTTAATGATCTTCTTCTCACTATTGGGAGGGATCCAGCTCTTTGGTTTGATAGGACTTATCTACGGACCACTGATTTTTGCGATTACTATTGTCCTGTTTAACCTCTATGAAGAAGAATTTGCGAGCTTTTTAAATCAAAAAGACCGCCGCTAAAGCGCTTCAAGCCAAGCGCTGATTATGCGAAAATTGCGCTCTTTGCCGTTCACCACGAGTTTTTTATGTCACATTACACAGCCCCAAGTCAGATCACGCAGCGTCAATTCGCTTATTTCGCAGGCAAAAAAGTCTTGGTTGCCGGGGAGGTGGAAGATAGCTTTCCCATCGAGTTAAGCAAACACTGCGACGCAGTGACCGTTTTTACTACCCACTATGGCTATTATCGTCAATTACAGACCTCTTCTGCCGTGAAAAGTTATTTTGGCGCAGAGTTGACTGCCGACATTACGGCTGACTTGTTGCTGATTTATTGGCCAAAAGCAAAACTGGAAGCGCAATTTTTACTCGCCATGTTGTTGGCTAAACTGCCTGCACAGTGTGAAGTCATCGTCGTGGGAGAAAACCGCTCAGGAATAAAAGCCGTCGAAAAACTGTTTGCCCCTTATGGCACGATAAAAAAATACGATTCTGCTCGTCGTTGCTCATTCTATTGGGGACAATGTACACAACCTGTTGCTGCTTTTGATTTAGAAGATTGGTTTAAATCTTATACCGTTCATTACCAGCAACACACACTGACTATCCGCAGCCTACCAGGCGTATTTAGCCACGGTGAATTCGATTTAGGCAGTCAACTTCTGCTTGATAGCTTGCCCTCCCTGCAAGGCAAAGTACTTGATTTTGGTTGCGGTGCTGGCGTTTTGGGCTGTGTGATGAGTATACTTAATCCAGAGATTCAACTCGAAATGTGTGATATCAGCGCCCTCGCAATTCACTCCAGCCAAGCGACATTAGCGGCGAATGGCCTAACGGGACGAGTCTTTGCTTCCGATGTTTATTCAGATACTGACCAAGATTATCAATCGATTGTCACTAATCCACCCTTTCATTCAGGGCTAGACACCAGCTATCGAGCAACGGAAACCTTATTACAGCAAGCCCCCAATCATTTGACCGCGTCTGGTCAACTGTTTGTCGTTGCTAATAATTTCCTCAAATACCCACCATTAATAGAACAAGCATTCGGTAATTGTGTGACGCTAAATAAGACGGGTAAATTCTCAATTTATCACGCCCAAAAATAAGCTTACCGTCCGTAAATTGCCGTTTTTAACGACAATTTACGGAAGTAACATCAAAAAATTGCGCCCACCGACACGGTTTACTGTCAACTTACTTGTCAAAGTAAAAAAACACGTTAATTTCGTTATTTCATACACGTCACTTTATTCAATTTTCTCACTAAGGCTTTGTTGACTGTGAGCACTATGACAAATAACCCTTTGTTTAGATTTAAGTTTCATCGACAACATAAATTTAAACGTCTACAAAACACTCTGATGTTAGCGTTTCTGGCAGTCAGCCTCACTCCGCTAACGGTAACAGCCTTGTTCTTTCTTCATTCACACAGTAAAGACTTACAAGAACAAAGTACCTCACATCTCATTTCTGTACGAGATACCAAGCAGCAACAAATTATCGATTATCTCAGCGCCAAAGAGTCTGAAGTGATGGGATTTGTTCGTTCAGAACTTGCCTATGCCAGCGGTGGACGTTTTTACGGTTTGGTTAATGCCTTTCAACGATTAGGGGAAAATATTGAGCAAGCGCGTCTGCACGCTCAACAACGCTATATCCCCGGTTCTGGCGATCAAATCAGAACCTCTATTTTACCTAAATCAAGTAGTTACGCAGGTAGTGAACGTTATCGTCTACTGCACAAACGTTACCATGCAAGTTATCTAGAGCTACTGAAACGGTCTGACTTTGACGATATTCTGATCGTCGATCTACAGGGTAATGTGGTCTATTCAATTTTCAAGCATGCGTATTATGGCACGAATCTACTCAGCGATAATCCGCAGAACTCACCTCTCGGACGAACCTTCCAACAACTGGAACAGCAAGTGACTGAGCAACGTAAGGTCAATGAAGACTATACCCCTGTCATTGTGTCTGATTTTGCTGAATACAATGGACGCCAATATGCTTGGATGGGCGCCCCAATTATTCAACAAGGCTATCTTCACAGTTATGCCATGTTCCGTCTGCCGAATAATGGCATCACCAAATTAATTGCCGATCATAATCAAGACTCAGCCAAAAGGACGTTATTGGTTGGCCAAGATCACCGTTCTCGCACGCTGGCTTATCAACAAGCCGATGTGGATACCAGCAGTGAAGTGATTCAGTTGGCACTCAATGGCTCGCGCTCGGTCACAACCTATGAGAATACGCTCGGTGAAAAACAGATTGCCGCTTATGCGCCGATTCATTTGCAAAATCTCAATTGGGCTTTAGTTGTCGAACTCCCTGAAAAAGAAGCCTTTGCCCGAGTAAGACAACTGGAAAAATTATTTATTTTCGCGATGTTAACGGCGATCATCTTAGTAGTCATCGCTTCTCACTATCTCTCTAACTTTATTACTCTCCCTTTACTCAAACTCACTTGGGCAGCAGAACGCGTCTCCGCCGGTGATTTGGATCAACCGATCATTCATACTCAACGGCGTGATGAAATTGGCCGTTTGGCAGTTAGTTTTGAAAGAATGCAACGCTCGATCCGTGAAAAAATCCAACTGATCAAATCACAAAATATTGAGTTAGAAGATAATATCCAGCTGATTCGTAAACAAAATGATGAACTGCAATTAGCCAACAAACTTAAAGATGAGTTTTTAGCGACCACATCACATGAGCTACGTACTCCATTACACGGCATGATAGGCATTGCTGAAGCTTTGACTTCCGGTGCGAATGGGCCAATCAGCGCAGCCCACCGCTATCAACTCGACATTATTATCAGTAGCGGTCAACGTCTTGCCAATCTTGTTGATGATTTACTCGATTATCACAAGATGCGTTATGGTCATCTCGATATCGAAACTCAAGCCGTTAATCTCTCCAATGCGACCAGAATGGTACTTGAGCTGTCTCACCATTTACTGGGAAAAAAAACGCTACGAATTATTAACCAAATTGCCGATCAGCCATTATGGGTATCGGCTGATGCTCAGCGACTTGAACAGGTACTGTATAACCTGATTGGTAATGCGATTAAATATACCTCTGAAGGAAAAATTGTTATTTCAGCTACCCCAATGGAGCATCAAGTTAGAGTCCAAGTGGTCGATACTGGACAAGGCATTCCTGCTGAGCAATTAGAACATATTTTTGAACCGCTCATTCAAGCCGGGCACGATAGCAGCCGTTATCGTCAAGGTGCTGGTTTAGGATTGACGATTAGCCGCCAATTAATTGAATTAATGCAAGGCTCCTTGTACGTCAGTAGCCAGCCGATGGTCGGCACCACCTTTAGTTTTACGCTGCCACTCGCGACTTCACAACAAATCGCTCAAGCGCAGCGCAGTCAAATTGCTCATTTTCAAGCACCGGAATTATCCTCGATTGACGATCTCACTCAACCGCAACAACCAGAAAACCCACAAGGTCCTCTACTGCTGATTGCCGATGATGAGCCGGTTAACCTGCGTGTATTAGACAGTTTTTTACGTCTAGAGGGCTATCGTGTCCGAACAGCACTTGATGGCCATGAGGTTATCGAAGCGATTGCCAAAGAGAAACCTGAACTGTTACTGCTCGATGTGATGATGCCCGGCATGAGTGGTTATCAGGTCTGTGAGCAATTAAGAGAGCAGTACGATCATGCGCAACTACCCATTATAATGCTAACCGCATTAACCCAAAGTGATGATCGGATCAGAGGCTTTGCCGCTGGCGCCAATGACTATTTATCAAAACCTTTTAATAAACAAGAACTCGCCGCTCGAATTAAAGCTCACTTAAGCGCCAGTAAAGCAGAGCAACGCCGTATTGAAAATGCTCAACTTCAAAAAGAGCTCAAACAACGAGCGATGGTCGAAGCCAGTTTACTCGAAACTCAAGGCCGACTATTAGAGCAACTGGATTCAGCGCCAGAAGCGATTTTGTGTTTACGAGAAGACAATAAAATCCGCTTTGCCAATGAGGCGGCCTGTAAGCTATTTAAACGCAGCCAAGATCAACTCAAACGCTCTAACGCCGAAGAGTTGATTGCCCCTAAATATTTACTGGTTGAGCAAGAGCATTATTGCGGGAACATCGATATTTATATCGATGATGTCAGACAACACCTCTCCGCTGATGTGCTTCGCTTACCGGAAGGAAGCAGTTTTAAAACGATGTACATTTTTAATGTCGGTGGAAATCTTAACGCCAATCGTATCCATCAACTGGAAACCGCCGTCGACGCGTTATCAAGCTATGCTTTTGCTGGTGATAAAGACAAACTTCAGCAGTTAAAAGAGCTAGGAGGTGAATTTACTCGCATCGCAGAAAAAGTGGCCGGAGAAACCCCATCAAAACAGGCGTTAATGCGCGCCGTGTTGGTTGATGCGATGACGAGCGCTCTCGACTACTGGGAAAAAGTCACAGGACAAAGTAAGTTTACTTTTGCTGAACAAAGTGGATTATGGCGCGTCTATTTAGATCGTAGTACTTTGCAAACTCGAACGTTGGATAAGTACTTACGTATTGAAACGCTACCCAAAACGCCTCGCTGGCGCACGGTGCTGAACTCTCTTGACTACATATTGGAACACTGTCAGGAGCAAGGCCCAGAGCGAACCTACATCGAAGTACAACGAGATAAATTACAGCAATTGTTAACGAGCGAGTAAGCGCTACTGCACTGGCTAATATTTGATGTCTCAACAATCACGGCCCTTTATCAAACAAGCCTATTTAAATAGGCTTGTTTGAATTCTCAACCACTCATTGGTATCTACAGTATGATGACCGCAATCCCCCGACTAATGGCCACCAACTCAATCATCATCAAGCTAACGTTCGTTGATTTTCTTATCAAAACAACCCTCTGATTTATCTCTCTATACCTATAATTTTTCCGTTAAATCGGCAACCAATTCAGTGTTGCACCTTGTTTAACTGGCTAATAAGTCAAGTTTGCGAAGATAATCACAACAATTTGCCAGATTTAATTTATGAAGTGAAATTTCTATTTTTAACACCAGTGAGCAAGGTCTCAGTAAATAAAAAAACCAGATGATGCTATATATATAAAGGTAATGAAAGATAGTAACCACTTACAAATTGGCGGCATGATTGACTCATTTGCGAAGTGAATCACTGTTTACTATTTCAACACTCATGAGGCAATTAGATTCATTTTAACAAAACTGACGTCAAGTAAGAGTATTTTGACGTTTTTAACGGGAATTAGAATTGATAATTTTCCTTGTAAGGTGTTTCCTTACCTCTGTCAACGACCTACAGGCCACTCATGCCATTGAGCTTTGACTTAATGAACATCATGAGGTGGGTCATTGCCGAGTGTTAATCCGATGATGACATTCAAACCCTATTCATATCCGTATGTGAAATGAAAGCAAATAGTAAGGAACAGCTATGCTTGCCAATATAAAAAAAACTGCCCTAGCCGCTGCCGTAATTACTGCAGCCGCAACCGTGTCAACTCCAGCGTTTGCACGCAGTGAGTTGACCATCGTACCCGATTTTTACCCAACCATGGTGCGCAACTTTAACCCTTACCTTGCCACGAATTTAAGAACAACCACTGACTTCATTTATGAACCATTGGTCATTTTTAATGAAATGCACGGTAATACTCCCGTTATGCGTTTAGCCGAAAACTTCTCCATGTCTGACGATTTAATGAGTGTCACTTTCGATATTCGTAAAGGCGTCAAATGGTCAGATGGTAAGGGCTTTAGCGCGAACGACGTCATCTTCTCATTCAATCTAGTGAAAGAAAAACCTGAACTAGATCAACGCGGTATCAATAAGTGGGTCACCAGCGTTGAGAAGATTAATGACTACAAAGTGCGTTTTCGTTTGAGTGAAGCTAACTCCAACGTTCCTTATGAAATTGCTCAAGTACCGATTGTTGCTCAACATATCTGGAAAGATGTCAAAGAGCCAACGACATTCACTAACCAAAACCCGGTTGGTACTGGTCCATTTACCGAAATTGATACCTTTACTCCACAACTTTACATCCAGTGCCGCAACCCGAATTACTGGGACGCAGCAAGCTTAAAAGTCGATTGTTTACGCGTGCCACAAATTGCCAATAACGACCAATTATTGGGACAAATTATTAACTCTGAGCTTGACTGGACATCCTCATTTGTTCCCGATATCGATCGTACTTACGCGGCGGCCAATCCAAATCACCACTACTGGTATCCAGCGGCAGGAACACAAGCGTTTATGATTAACTTCAAAAACGCCGATCCTGCGAAAAAAGAAGCACTGACTAACGTTGATTTCCGTCGCGCCTTCTCAATGGCACTGGATCGTCAAACCATCATTGATATCGCCTTCTATGGTGGTGGTACGGTCAATGATTTTGCTTCTGGTCTTGGCTACGCGTTTGAAGCATGGTCAGATAAAGCGGTACACGATAAGTATAAAGGCTTCAATACCTACAATGTCGAAGGTGCCAAAGCGCTACTCGCCAAAGCTGGCTTTAAAGATATTAATGGTAATGGTTTTGTCGAAACACCATCAGGTAAAACCTTTGAGTTGTTAATTCAATCGCCTAATGGCTGGACCGATTTTAATAACACCGTTCAGCTAGCCGTTGAACAGTTACAAGAAGTGGGCATTAGAGCTCGAGCACGTACGCCTGAGTTTGCAGTTTATAACCAAGCCATGCTCGAAGGTAACTACGATGTCGCTTATACCAACTACTTCCATGGTGCCGATCCTTACACTTATTGGAATAGTGGTTATAACTCAGCGCTACAGTCTGGTGATGGAATGCCGCGTTTTGCCATGCATTTCTTCAAAAATGAAGAGCTTGACCGTCTTCTAAATAGCTTCTACAAAACCGCAGACCGTAATGAACAGCTAGCCATTGCTCACAAGATCCAAAAGATCATCGCTGAAAATCAAGTCACCGCTCCTGTTTTGTCTGGTGCTTGGATGTACCAATATAACACCACGCGCTTTACTGGCTGGTGGAACGAAGAAAATCCAAAAGGCCGTCCAAGTATTTGGGCTGGTATCCCAGAGCGTTTACTACATGTACTGGATTTAAAACCCGTTAAGTAAACGTTGATTGCTGCGGCGCATTCGTTGCGCCGCTCTTGAAAATCCCCTCTCTTATTAATGATAAGTATGGCGCGTGTCGTCAGGGGATTTCTCGCTCTCAACTTTCTGTGAGCGACCTGAATAATATAACCAAACGGCTTGGAGTTGCAGCTAGCCAACATTACCGCAACTTCAAATAGCACGGGGTTATCAGGATGACTGGGTGAGTAAGGGGTAAGTTATGGGATATTTTTTAAGACGTTTGTCATTTTATTTTGCGGCGTTGCTGGTTGCAGCAACCCTCAATTTTATTATACCGCGAGCCATGCCCGGAGATCCGGTGACCATGATGTTCGCACACGCAACCGCACAAGTGACACCAGAACGAATTGAAGCCATGAGACAACTGCTTGGCTTTGTTGATGGACCGATTTGGGTTCAATATTTTACTTATATGAAAAGCATCCTCAGTTGGGAACTCGGGACATCGATCAAATTCTATCCATTAAGTGTTAATGAGCTTTTAGCGGGTGCTTTTGGTTGGTCACTATTCCTTGCTGGCACAGCGGTGATTATTTCATTTTCGATTGGCTCTATCCTCGGCATCTTTGCTGCTTGGAAACGAGGCAGTTACTACGACTCTTTTGTGACCCCTGGGATGCTGGTGATTCAAGCGGTTCCCCAAGTGGTTATTGCCATGCTCGCCATGTACACCTTTGCTATCGGCTTAAGATGGTTTCCAACTGGTTACGCTTACACACCAGGTACCATTCCAGATTGGACAAGCTGGGCTTTTATTAAAAACGTAGGATTTCACGCTGTACTGCCTTTGCTTTGTGCCTCAATCGTGCAAATAGGTGGCTTCTTAGTCAACATGCGCAACAACATGATTAACTTGTTGGCTGAAGATTACATCACGATGGCGAAAGGCAAAGGACTCAGTGAAAACCGAGTCGTTTTTAACTACGCCGCTCGTAATGCACTATTACCCAGCGTCACCGCTCTTTCAATGTCACTCGGCATGGCGATAGGTGGTCAATTAATTATTGAGATTATCTTCAACTACCCCGGCCTTGGTACGGTTTTGTTCAACGCGATCACCGCGCGAGATTACCAGGTTTTGCAAGGCCAATTGATCATCATGACGCTCTTTATGCTGTTCTTTAACTTACTCGCCGACATGCTTTATGTTGTGCTCGACCCGCGTTTACGCCGGGGAGGTAAATAATTATGCAAGCACTCGTGAAACTTCTTCGGGGTAATAGAATGGCAATGCTCGGAGTGATCATTCTTAGCCTGTTCTTACTGATGGCCGTTTTTGCGCCGTTAATTACTCAACATGCACCCGATAAACGGACGGGAAATCCACATGAATACCCAAGCTTTATCGTCAAAGCCGCAAAAGCTAATCCAGACGGTTGGATAGCGACTAATCTGGGCAACGATCGTCGAACTTTGGCGATGTCCAAAAAAGAGAACCATGTGCTCGGCACTACCCGTATGGGACGAGATGTGTGGGCTCAAGTGGCCTATGGAGCAAGAGTATCACTGGCGGTTGGTTTTGGCGCTGGAATCACCGTATGCTTTTTAGCGACCATTATTGGCGTCTCAGCGGGTTACTTTGGTGGAAAAATCGATGATTTTCTTACCGCTGCGATGAACATCATGTTGGTAATTCCCCAATATCCCTTACTGTTTGTGGTCGCCGCCTTCATTGGTCAAGCTGGGCCACTGACCATCGCACTGATAATCGGTTGTACCTCCTGGGCTTGGGGCGCTCGAGTCGTGCGAGCACAAACCATGGCACTGCGTGAAAAAGAGTTTGTCAAAGCCGCAGAAGTGCTTGGTGAGTCTTCTTGGCGGATCATTTTTGTCGAAATTCTTCCTAACCTGATTTCGATTGTTGGGGCAAGTTTTATCGGCTCGGTGATGTACGCGATTATGATGGAAGCCACCATCTCCTTTCTCGGTTTAGGCGATCCAAACACCATCAGCTGGGGCATCATGCTCTATAACGTACAAACCTCCTCCTCGATGTTAATTGGCGCGTGGTGGGAACTGTTAGCTCCTTGCCTTTCTTTAACCTTATTGGTGACTGGCTTAGCGTTGCTTAACTTTGCGGTTGATGAGATAGCAAACCCACAATTGCGTTCTCACAAAGGCATGAAACGTTGGAAGAAGCTTGCCAAGCAAGAACAGAAAGAGCGTAAACCAGCCATGCAACCTCAACAAGCCATTTGGAGCGGAGACAAATAATCATGACCCAACCTATTATCTCAATCCGCAACCTCTGTGTTGATTATATTACCGATGCGGGCGATGTTCGCGCTTGTAATAATGTCAGCTTTGATATTGCGCCAAAAGAAATCTTTGGCCTCGCTGGCGAATCTGGTTGTGGTAAATCGACCGTCGCTTTCTCGTTAATGCGTTTACATAAGCCGCCCGCATTTATTACTGGGGGAGAAGTCATCTTCAACGGCGAAAATATTTTGCAATACAGTGAAGAACGTATGCAGTCCTTTCGCTGGAGCCAAATGTCGATGGTCTTCCAAAGTGCGATGAATGCGCTCAATCCAGTATTAACCATGGAAGAGCAGTTTTGTGATGTGATCATGCGTCATACCAATATGAGCCGCTCACAAGCGAAACGGCGTGCTGAAGGCTTATTAGAGATTGTCGATATTCATCCTAGCCGTCTCAATGACTATCCGCATCAATTCTCCGGAGGGATGCGTCAACGGCTAGTAATTGCGATTGCTTTAGCCCTTAATCCGAAAATGATCATTATGGATGAACCCACTACTGCATTGGATGTGGTCGTCCAACGAGAGATCTTGCAAAAGATCTATGCGTTAAAAGAGGAATTTGGCTTTGCCATTTTGTTCATCACTCACGATCTGTCTTTGATGGTCGAATTCTCAGACCGGATTGGGATTATGTACTCTGGTGAACTGATTGAGGTGGCTCCTTCTAAACAAATTTTAGAGACCCCTTATCACCCTTATACCAAAGGACTAGGCAGCTCGTTCCCACCCTTAACCGGACCGAAAAATAAACTCACAGGAATCCCTGGCAATCCACTGAACTTATTGGAAATTCCCCATGGTTGCCGTTTTCAAGCTCGCTGCGATCGCGTTCATGAAGCCTGCAGCAAAGTGCCCACTGAGTTGCGTCTAATTGAACAAGGACGCTTCTCGAATTGCCATCTCTATGGTGAGCCGATTGCTCAGCGAAAAGCATGAGTATTGAGGTAGGCAAACAACTGAATTTCTGGAGATAACAATGAGTAATGTATTAGGCCAACTGTTGGTGGAAGGTAAAAATCTCGTCAAGGATTTTCCACTAAATAGCAATAGTCTTAAACAACCGATGATGCGCGCTATCAATGACGTATCATTTAAAATGTACAAAAGTCGTGGCTTATCAGTCGTGGGAGAATCTGGTTCAGGGAAATCAACCACGGCCAAAATGATCGCCAAGATGTATGCCCCTAGTTCAGGAACGATTGAATACAAAGGCAGAGATATTCTTAACATTAAATCACGTTCAGATTTAATGCACTACCGTGAGGGTGTGCAGATGGTATGGCAAGATCCCTTTGGATCGCTCAATCCAACCCATACTATTTTTCATCACATCGCTCGTCCGCTACTGATCCATAAAAAAGTCACACCGGGGAATAAAAAAGAGCTGCAAGAGCGAGTGTATGATTTGCTTGAGCAGGTTGGTTTGATTCCGCCGAAAGAGACCGCTGAAAAATACCCTCATCAGCTCTCTGGTGGACAGCGACAACGCATCAACTTAGCTCGTAATATCGCCGTTGGCGCAGAAGTGGTACTCGCTGATGAACCAACCTCGATGCTCGATGTGTCGATTCGTGCTGGGGTCTTGAACTTAATGCAAGAGATGAAGTTTGAAAAACAGATGTCTCTACTCTACATCACCCATGATATCGCCACCGCCCGTTATATTGCCGAAGATCTCGCCGTGATGTATGTCGGTCATATGGTTGAATGGGGAGACACCGATGAGATCATTCACGATCCACAGCATCCTTATACCCAGTTGCTCGTCTCTGCGGTTCCCGATCCTAAAAAGTCGATTCATGAAAAACTCAAAGGCAATAAAGGTGAAATTCCACTCTGGACACCCGACTCCGTTGGCTGTCCCTTTGCTGGGCGATGCCTGCACGCCAGCGAGCGCTGCCGAGAAAAACTGCCCGAGGTAACCCAGCTATCAGAAAACCATTTTGTGCGCTGTTATTTATTTGAACATTAATACTAGCCTTATCGTTGGCTCGCGACTTTGGGGTCACGATAAGGAAATGTCGAATCGCTATCTGCAAACAACTTGGAGCGTCAAGTAGCAAGGAGATAAATAACTATTGAATCATCAACATAACAACGATTTTGCGTGATTAACGGAGAGAGGAATGCAATTACTCATTAACCACATTGGTTATGAAGCGTTGGGACCTAAACAGGCCGTATTATTGACCTATCAATCGGCTTTTTACGTTGAAGAAGCCCGCTTGGTATGTGCGCATACACATCAAACTATGGCTCGTATTGCGATTGAATTTGGTGGCCAAGTCGATGGTTGGCATCAGGGGCATTTTCATCGTCTCGATTTTTCGGCCATCACGCAAATTGGTCAATTCTATCTTTGTGTCGATAACGCACGCTCAGCCACTTTTACTATTCAATCTGGGCTACTGATGCAGCGTACCTTTTCGGATGTACTGCATTATTTTAAATCACAACGCTGTGCTGGCGTATTCGATAGACAAGATAAGCAAGTACCACTGCTGGGCACTTCACTCACTGCCGATGTGCACGGCGGTTGGTACGATGCTTCTGGTGACGTCAGTAAATACTTCAGTCACCTTTCTTACGCTAACTATTTGAACCCACAACAAACACCTATGGTGGTATGGAATATGCTCAAAGGGTTAGCGCTTTTAAACCATCACTCGGGTTTTGCTGATTTCTCTCGCATTCGTCTCATGGAAGAGGCGTTGTTTGGTGCTGATTTTCTCGTTCGTATGCAAAACGCCGAGGGTTTTTTTTATGTCACAGTATTTGACAAGTGGAGTAAAGATCCCAAACAACGCGAAATTTGTAGCTATGCCACTCAACAAGGGCGCAAATCTACCGATTATCAAGCTGGCTTTCGTCAAGGTGCAGGAGTGGCGATTGCCGCGCTAGCGGCGGCTGCTCGCTTATCCGAGCACGGCGAGTTTACTCAGCAGCAATACCTAGAAGCAGCACAGCGAGGTTATCAACATTTGCTAACGGCCAATCTCGCTTATCTAGATGATCAGCAAGAAAATATCATTGATGAATATTGCGCCCTATTAGCCAGTTGTGAGCTCTATCAAAGTACTCAGCAAGCCGACTATTTACTCGAAGCTCGCCAATGGGCTCAGCGTTTATCTGCTCGACAAATGAGTGATGAACAGCATAACCATTTTTGGTCAGCCAATCAGGACGGTTCGCGCCCTTATTATCATGGGGTTGAAGCTGGTTTGCCTGTGATTGCACTGTGTGAATATCTGGCAATTGAGCCTGAACTGACCCAGCGCGAAGTTGTGCAGCAGGTGGTGACTCAAGCCTGTCAATTTGAACTGACCATTAGCTCGCAAGTACACAATCCTTTCGGTTACCCACGACAATACGTATGTGACACTAAAGGCCTAAAACGCAGCGCTTTTTTCATGGCTCACGACAACGAAACTGGTTACTGGTGGCAAGGAGAAAATGCTCGGCTCGCTTCATTAGCCAGTATGGCTTACTTAGTACAGCCTTATCTTACCGATAACCGCCTGAGTCAGTCATTACTTGCACTAGCCCACAATTCACTGAATTGGATCTTAGGGCTTAATCCTTATGACCTCTGCATGCTCGATGGTCATGGCCATCATAATCCCGATTATTTACCAGATTTGGGCTTTTTTAATGCCAAAGGCGGGATCTGCAATGGGATTACCGCAGGATTTGATGATGAGCAAGATATCGCTTTTAACCCTGAACCACAAAAAGACGATTTGCTACAAAACTGGCGCTGGGCAGAGCAGTGGATGCCTCATGCCGCTTGGTATTTGTTAGCAATGACCACTCAGTTTGCTCACTTTACCTCCGTAGGAGAATAACCATGAGTCCGCATTTAACTCACTTGCTCAACGTCAATGGCAGTAAGGATAGAGTATGAATTATCGAATGGATTTTGCTGTGCTGAGCGAGCAAGCTAGCCATTGCCGTTTTGGCTTAACCTTGCATAATCTAAGCGATCAGCCCCTGACTGACTGGCGCTTACACTTTGTGATTGAGCGTTATATTGACCCCAATTCCCTCACTCAAGGTCAGCTACAGCAAACAGGGAGCTTTTGCACCATCGAGCCTAATTGCCAGATTTTAACTGCCAATAGTCACTTTTACTGTGAATTTAGCATAAAAACCGCACCATTCCACTTTTATACCGACGGTATTAAAGAGGCTTTTATCGAATGGTCAAGTGCCAATACTATTCATCGCCAAACCGTTACCGTCACGCCCATCGCTCTGCTGTCTAGCCATAAACGGCGCAGTGTTGTCGAGGCGGTTGAGTGCGCAGAGCTGTGTTTAATTCCCTACCCTAATCATCTGCAGCGATTCGAGGGCAAGCTCTCTTTACCTCGCCAAAGTGGATTCGCAATACAAACGGAAAAAGCTCATCACGCCAGTCAGTGGTTTCAACAGCAGCTGATGGCGTTATACGCATTCCCTATTGAGGAGCAAGCGGAAGCCGCGCCGATCCTTTATTGTCTTAAACCAACACTTGATGCACAAAGTTATCAATTGGAGATCGACCAACAAACCATTCGCGTCTTCGCCAATAGCGAAACCGGCTTTATGTATGCCAGCGCTACGCTATTACAGCTCGCTCAACACAATGATCCGGTTGTCGATTTTCCCTGCCTAACCATTAGTGATGCTCCGCGCTTTGACTACCGAGGCATGATGCTCGATTGCGCACGACATTTTCACTCTTTAGAAACGGTTAAACGCTTAATCAATCAACTGGCCTACTACAAATTCAATACTTTTCATTGGCATTTAACCGATGACGAAGGCTGGCGGATTGAAATTAAATCGCTGCCGCAACTAACGGACATTGGCGCATGGCGCGGTGTTGATGAGGAACTAGAGCCCCAGTACAGCACGCTCACGGAACGTCATGGGGGATTTTATCGTCAATACGAAATCAAAGAGGTGATTGCCTATGCCGCTGAGCGTGGGATCACGGTCATCCCAGAAATCGATATTCCCGGTCACAGCCGCGCGGCCATCAAGTCACTCCCTGAGTGGTTAATCGATAGAGAAGACAAGTCAGCTTATCGCAGTATTCAATATTATACCGATAACGTGCTCTCTCCCGCTCTGCCCGGCACCTATCAGTTTATTGATCGGGTTTTAGAAGAAGTCGCTGCCCTGTTTCCAAGCCCATGGGTTCACATCGGTGGCGATGAAGTCCCTGAGGGTGTCTGGCTCAATAGCCCTAAGTGCCAAGCCTTAATGGCAGAGCATGGTTATACCAGTAGCCATGAATTACAAGGTCATCTGCTGCGTTATGCCGAGCAAAAACTTAAGTCACTGGGTAAACGCATGGTCGGATGGGAAGAGGCGCACCATGGCAATAAAGTCAGTAAAGATACCGTGATCTACTCTTGGCTGTCGGAAAAAGCCGCTTTGCACTGCGCCAAGCAAGGCTTTGATGTGATCTTACAACCGGGACAATTTACCTACTTAGACATCGTACAAGATTACGCGCCAGAAGAACCCGGTGTTGATTGGGCCGGAGTGACACCGCTAGAACGCGCTTATGGCTATGAGCCATTAGCTGAGGTCGCCGATAACGATCCGCTGCGTAAACGTATCCTCGGTATTCAATGCGCCCTATGGTGCGAACGAATCAATAACCCATCACGTCTCGATTATATGATTTATCCACGCTTAACCGCTCTCGCCGAAGCTGGCTGGACCGAAAAACAGCATCGTGATTGGTCCGGTTATTTGACACGTTTAAAAGGTCATCTGCCGCTACTTGAGCAGCAAGGTATTGACTATCGCCATCCATGGCAAGCAAAGCAGCAGAACTAAATCCACTTAACTCTTTATTTTTTATCTGCCCCATTGAGCAGTGTTTGAAAAGGAAAACATCATGAAATACGGCTATTTCGATAATGAAAATCGCGAATACGTCATTACTCGCCCCGATGCTCCGGCCCCGTGGACCAACTATCTTGGCACAGAAAAATTCTGCAGCGTGATTTCACATAACGCTGGCGGATACGCTTTCTATCATTCTCCTGAGTACAATCGTGTCACTAAGTTTCGACCGAACTTTACTCAAGATCGTCCCGGTCATTATGTTTATTTACGTGATGATACCAGTGGTGATTTTTGGTCTATTTCTTGGCAGCCGGTGGCGAAAAGCCTTGCCCAAGCCAACTATGAAGTTCGCCATGGTCTGTCTTACTCAATTTTTAAATGCGAATACCAAGGTATCGTCGCCAGCAAAACGCTGTTTGTACCCAAAGGAGAAGATGCTGAACTGTGGGATATGGTGATTGAAAACACGTCCAATGAGACGCGGACCATCAGTGCTTTCAACTATGTTGAATTTTCCTTTAGCCATATTAAATCTGATAACCAAAACCATCAGATGTCACTTTATTCTGCTGGTACTAAATATAAAGAAGGGGTGATTGAATACGATCTGTATTACAACACTGATGATTTCTTAGGTTTTTATTATCTCACCGCGACCTTCGATGCCGATAGCTATGACGGTCAACGTGACCAATTCCTCGGCATGTACCGTGATGAAGCCAACCCAATTGCGGTAGAGCAAGGTCGATGCTCAAACAGCGCACAAACTTGCTATAACCATTGTGGTGCGCTGCATAAGCAGTTTGTCCTCCAACCCGGAGAAAAAGTCCGTTTTGCTGTGGTATTAGGGGTCGGTAAAGGTAACGGTGCAAGACTACGTGAAAAATATCAAGATCCACAACAGGTTGATCAAGCATTGGCAGCGATAAAAGCCCATTGGGATGAACGCTGCGCCAAGTTCCAAGTCAAATCCCCTAATCCAGGCTTGGATACCATGATTAACACTTGGACGCTCTACCAAGCGGAAACCTGCGTAGTCTGGTCACGCTTTGCCTCTTTCATCGAAGTGGGTGGCCGTACTGGGCTTGGTTATCGTGATACCGCTCAAGATGCCATCTCGGTGCCTCATACTAACCCTGAAATGACCCGTAAACGCTTAGTTGATCTGCTGCGTGGTCAAGTGCAAGCGGGCTACGGTTTACACCTTTTTGATCCAGACTGGTTTGATCCAGAAAAAGCCAATGTCAAACCATCAAAATCGCCAACCGTCGTTCCAACGCCTTCTGATGACGATAAGATCCACGGCATCAAAGACACCTGCTCTGACGATCACCTATGGATCGTGCCGACCATCTTAAATTACGTGAAAGAGACTGGCGATATGGCCTTTATCGATCAAGTGATTCCTTATGCCGATGGCGGTGATGCCACCGTGTACCAGCATATGATGGCTGCGCTCGATTTCTCCGCCGAATACGTGGGTCAAACCGGAATTTGTAAAGGTCTACGCGCCGACTGGAACGACTGTCTGAATCTTGGCGGTGGTGAATCGGCGATGGTGTCTTTCCTTCACTTCTGGGCACTAGAAGCATTCCTCGAACTGTCTCGATTCCGTCACGATGAAGCGGCCACCGATAAATACCAAGCCATGGCTAACGGGGTGCGCGCCGCGTGTGAAACCCATTTATGGGATGAACAAGGTCAATGGTACATTCGCGGCCTGACTAAAGATGGCGATAAGATTGGCACTTTTGACCAAGTGGAAGGCAAAGTGCATCTGGAATCCAATTCACTGGCTGTGCTGTCTGGTGCGGTGAGCCACGAACGTGGCATCAAAGCCATGGATGCAGTGTATGAGTACCTCTTCTCTCAATATGGCTTGCATCTCAATGCGCCATCCTTTGCGACCCCAAATGATGATATTGGTTTTGTGACTCGTGTTTACCAAGGGGTAAAAGAAAATGGCGCGATTTTCTCTCACCCTAACCCTTGGGCATGGGTGGCTGAAGCAAAACTCGGCCGTGGCGATCGAGCGATGGAATTGTACGATGCGCTCAATCCTTATAATCAAAACGATCATATCGAAACTCGTATCGCTGAGCCCTACTCCTATGTGCAGTTCATCATGGGTCGCGATCATAAGGATCATGGTCGAGCCAACCATCCTTGGCTGACTGGTACTTCTGGTTGGGCTTACTACGCCACCACAAACTTTATATTGGGGATTCGCACTGGCTTTGAGGGCTTAGATGTCGATCCTTGCATCCCAACCTCATGGCCTGGTTTTGAAGTCACCCGTCAATGGCGCGATGCGACCTATCAGATCAAGGTGGAAAACCCTGATCACGTTTCTAAAGGTGTGAAATCGATCACTTTGAACGGTCAAGCGATTGAAGGGGCGATTCCGGTGCAAACAGCAGGCTCAGTCAATCAAGTCATCGTCACAATGGGCTAAACAGCTTGGGGCGCATTTTTGCGCCCCTCTAAGGAGAGAAGCATGATTCAATTTGGTACCGGAGGCTGGCGAGCCTTTATTGGTGAAGAGTTTACCAAAGACAATGTACGCATCGTCGCACAAGCGCTAGCCAACATCATTCAGCAAGAACAAGTGGCAGAGCAAGGCTTTGTGATTGGCTATGATCGCCGCTTTTTATCCGATAAGGCCGGGCGCTGGTTTGCAGAAGTCCTTGCGGGCAATGGCATCGTGGTCAGTTTTATTAATAAATTTGTCCCCACGCCGGTGGTGATGTTTCAAGCAAAAGTTATGGACTGCGCTTACTCGGCCTGCATTACCGCCTCACATAATCCTGCCGATTATAATGGCATTAAAGTGTTTATCCGCGGTGGACGTGACGCTGATGAAATTATTACGAAAAAAATTGAACAACAGACAGCAAGGTTGACGCTTAGCGACATTCGATCGCTCGATTTTGAGCAAGCTATCGCGGAACAACTTATCATCAACATTAATCCAATGAATGATTTTGTCGATTCGATCATTAACTTGATTGATATTGACGCGATCCGTAAAGCAAATTTACGGGTATTGATCGATCCTATGTTTGGCGTGGCGAAAAATGCACTACAAACCGTCCTGATCAATGGCCGCTGTGATGTTGATGTGATCAACGATGGGAAAAATCCTGATTTTGGTGGATTAATGCCATCGCCCAGTGCCGCTACCTTATATCGCCTGCAACACCTAGTGAAAAATGAAGGTTATGACATTGGCATTGGCACCGATGGCGATGCGGATCGACTGGGGATTATTGATGAAAAAGGCCATTTTATTCATCCCAACGAAGTGCTAATGCTGCTTTACTATTACCTACTGGAATATAAAGGCTGGAAAGGTTCGGTAGTACGTAATATTGCCACTACGCATCTATTGGATAAAATTGCCGCGGATCATGGCGAGCAATGCTTTGAAGTTCCGGTTGGCTTTAAGCATATTTCTTCACAAATGGAAGCGGCTGATGCTTTGATTGGCGGTGAAAGTTCAGGGGGCTTGACCATTCGCGGGCATATCAAAGGTAAAGACGGCGTCTTTGCTTCTAGCTTATTGGTTGAAATGCTCAGTGTCACTGGCAAAAAACTCTCTGAATTATTGCAAGAGATCTATGGCCGCTATGGTTATGCTTACACCGCCGAAGGGGATTGTAAATTTAGTCAGCAGCAAAAGGCCTCTCTATACAATAAGCTGTATGTTGAAAAACAGCTGCCAGACTTTGACGATGAGATAGAAAAAGTCAGCTATGAAGATGGAGCGAAAGTCTATTTTTCCAACGGCGGCTGGATCATTGCCCGTTTTTCCGGCACGGAACCTTTACTGAGAATCTTTGCCGAGATGGCAGATAAGCCCACCGCAGAACGATTAGTCGATCAAATGAAAGCGTTTTTACAACTTTAATCCCGATTAAAGTTCAGTAGGCTCACTAGGGTCTGCCTTGTATAAAGAAGCCACAAACTGCTGCAAAAATCAGCTCGAAAGATAAACAAACCCTAGGGGTACAATATCGAAGTGAAAGTCATCGTACTTTCACTTCTTCCAATACTCGAATAAAGCGGCCAACCTAGCGTCTTTATCTTCCTATCTTTTGATAAAGCTCAGGCCGCTTCCCCCCCCTGCCTTATCATACAATTTGTTACAATTACTCAACTCTTGATTTTATTGTTTTCTTTCAAGGCATTAAATCACATTATTGATTTTTGAGATTTTCCACCATGACTAGCTATTGACCCAAAGAGTGCGATTAATAATAATTATCAAACTTATTTATACAATGGCATCGATAACGCTTAATGCCAGTGCAGTAAGTAAAGCCAAATACCGTCGATCGTCCTACTCATTGAGATAAAAGGTTTATTCATGCAAAAGAAGTTGCTCTCAACTGTCGCTTTAGTCAGTAGTTTCATCACCGCCCCATTACTCCACGCTCAAGACATCACGCTTTATTCAGGCCGTGGTGAAACGCTTGTTAAACCGATCATCGAACAATTTGAAAAGCAGAGTGGCATTAAAGTTAACGTACGTTATGGTGATACCGCTCAACTTGCGGTGTTATTGCAAGAAGAAGGCGCTCGCTCACCAGCTGATGTGTATTGGGGACAAGATGCAGGTGCGATGGGAGCACTGGCTAACGCAGGTCTCTTAGCCACGCTACCAGAAGCGGTTTACAAACAGCTACCTGAGATTTATACCAGTAAAACAGGTCAATGGGTTGCCGCCAGTGGCCGCTCACGCGTGATCGCTTATTCGACTGAACGCGCTTCTGCGGAAGATATTCCAGCCTCTGTGTTTGATTTAACGTCAGAAAAATACAAAGGCCGTTTTGGTCTTGCACCAACCAACGGTGGCTTCCAGTCATTCGTTACCGCAATGCGTGTTGAGCATGGTGACGAGAAAACCTTGGCGTGGTTAAAGGCGATGAAAGCCAACCAACCGAAAATTTATCGTAATAACACCACTCAAGTACAAGCCATTGGCGATGGCGAAATTGATTTTGCGTTGGTCAATAACTACTATTTACCACGCTTTGTTGCCGCCAATGCGAACTTCCCAGCCAAGCAGACTTACTTTGCCGAAGGTGATATTGGTAACTTAGTTAATGTCGCGGGTGTTGCCGTGTTAAAAAGCAGTAAAAAGCAGCCTCAAGCGATTCAATTTATTGAGTACATGCTTTCTCCTGCCGCTCAGCAATACTTCACCTCAGTAGTTGGTGAATACCCAGTCACTCAGGGCATCATTCCTAACCCTGTGTTGGGTGAGCTAGATACACTATTGCAAGCAGCACCCAGTATTGACCTCGATCAACTGGCTGATTTACAAGGTACCTTAAAACTGTTGCGTGACGCAGGTTTGCTATAAGTTTTACGATAATTTCGTACCTTATTCATTACCCTTAATGGTAATATCTCGACCACAAAGCCAGTGCGCAAGCATTGGCTTTGCTATTTAATCATAATTTATAGTATGCAACTTGGCCCTATAATTTGGCCTTGATCAGACTATCTCCGTCTCAGCGTTATCACGCTCAATCAAGAGATAGTAATAATTAGCAAACTCCACCAAGGACACTGAATACAGGTAGTAACTCCTATGAGTGTTTCATCACAACCAGACTTTTCAATACGAGCGATTGGTCAACGTCCTCCGTTTTATTTACTGCTCAGTGCTGGTGTTATCTCGCTATTGATGATCATTCCGCTGTTTTACTTGGTTCTGCGTGCATCACAAGCTGATTATGATCAGCTGATTGAATTGGTGTTTCGAGCGCGCAATTGGCAACTTTTGCTCAATACATTATCTCTGACCTTTGGCGTGTTAGCCGTTTGTACCTTTTTAGCACTGCCCATGGCTTGGTTAGTTACCCGTACCTCGATAGCAGGAAAACAGCTGTTAACCATTCTCGCGATTGTTCCCCTTGCGATACCCGGTTACGTGATGGCTTATGCTCTACTCGGTATCGGCGGCAATATGGGCGCATTAGCTCACCTATTTGATATTCGAATCAGCAATATCTCCGGCTATTGGGGGGCGGTGTGGGCGCTGGCGCTTTATACCTACCCATATATTTTTTTGAATCTACGCGCCGCACTCTTAGGTCTAGACAGTAGCTTAGAAGAGAGCGCCTACAGCCTTGGTTATTCTCGATTCGCCACCTTTCGTTTTGTGATGCTGCCACATTTATTACCAGCGCTCCTCGCTGGCTACATGGTGGTGGCTCTTTATGTGCTCGGCGATTTTGGCGCCGTAGCCTTAATGCGCTATGAAGCGTTTAGTTTTGCGATTTTTAATCAGTATTCAGGGGCATTTGATCGGATTTACGCCGCTTGGCTATCACTGATGTTACTGGCTCTAGCGGGCAGTTTTTTATTAATTGAATACTCATTGTTAAAACGGAAACGCCTCTCCAGTGTCGGTAGTGGTGTTACTCGTCATGCAAAACCGTTCGCCTTAGGGGCTTGGACTCCTGCAGCCTGGTTCTATGTCACTGTTGTGTTTTCCGCCTCCATCGGTTTGCCTTTAACCATGCTCGGTTACTGGATGATCGTCATACCACCGGATATCAGTTTGCTCATGCAAGTCCCTTTCACTTTTGCACGCTCTGCCTTTGCCGCCGCACCCGCCGCGTTATTGGCGGCTTTGATGGCGCTGCCACTGTGTTATTTAGTGACTCGCTATCCATCGCCATTAACACGCACCATGGAACGCAGTGCTTACATTGGTTATGCACTGCCTCCTTTAACGCTGGCTTTAGCCATGGTGTTTTTTGCTCTGCATAGTGCATTTTTCTTATACCAGACCTTAGCATTGCTGATCCTGACTTGGAGTCTAGCCACTCTTGCCTTAGCGATGGGCCCTATTCGCAGCGCGCTCATCCAAACCCGTCAAAATACCGAAGAAGCGGCGCAGTCCTTAGGTTACAGTTCAAGCGCTAGTTTTTTTTATGTGGTTCTGCCTCGCTTAAGACGCGGTATTTTAGCGTCCATCGCTTTGGTGTTTCTATTCTGCATGAAAGAACTGCCGATCACTTTCTTACTCGCTCCTACGGGGTATCACACCTTAGCGGTGACTGTGTTTTCACGAACTTCGGAAGGATTGATGGCAGAGGCCGCCCCCTTTGCGACGGCGATTGTTTTATTTTCTAGTTTATCGATCGGTTTAATCTTAAATCGTGAAAAGATCAAAGGGACCCAATGAGTTCATACAACCTTGTTATTGACGCTATGCAAGATACCTTAGCGACTGAAAAATCGCCTCATTGCCAATACCAAATTCAAGCGCAGCAATTAAGTAAATGGTTTACCGATAGCGATCAACCTGCAGTCAGCGATGTCTCTTTTCAACTGCAAGCCGGTGAAATTTTGGCTTTATTAGGTCCCAGCGGCTGCGGAAAAACCACTACATTACGCATGCTGGCTGGATTTGAGCAACCTAACTCAGGGCAGATTGCCCTTCATGGCCAAGAGGTCACTCAACGACCCGCTCAAGAACGTAATATCGGCATCGTCTTTCAAGATTATGCGCTGTTTCCGCACATGACGGTGGAACAAAACATTATGTTTGCCATGCGTACGACGCCCAAAAATCAACGTGCAGAAAAAGCGATCCCTTGGTTAGAGTTAATGGGACTAAGCCATTTATGTCATCGTTATCCCAACGAGTTATCCGGTGGACAGCAACAACGTGTAGCGCTTGCTCGTACCTTAGCCGCTGAGCCCGACTTAGTGCTGCTTGATGAACCGTTTAGTAACCTTGATGCGGCACTGCGTGAAGCCACGCGTAATGAAATGCGTCAATTATTTAAGCGCTCAGGAACAACGGTGATTTTAGTGACTCATGATCAAGCGGAAGCACTGTGCTTCGCCGATAAAATTGGCGTGATGCAACAAGGTAAATTGGTGCAAATCGGTACGCCACAACAGGTCTATCAGCAACCGATCAATGCGTTTGTTGCTCAATTCTTAGGTCATACTAATTTAATCACCGGTCAAGTTGATGGCGATCAGGTACAGACTCGCTTAGGCAATATCACGCTTCCCGGATTGTCTGAACCCAGTGTTACTCTCTCTATTCGACCAGAAGATATTCAACTGAGCAGCCAGCTAAACGAGCAGCAGACACAAGCGACGGTGATCAGCCGTGAATTTCGTGGCCATGATTACTTTTATACCCTACAACTCGATGAACTGAATTTATCAGTTATCACTAACCGTCACGCTGAATTTGCCGTAGGTCAAACGGTCGCGATTACCAACATCGCTTACGCTTGCCGTTTACTGGCATAAAAAATCCCCTTACTGAGCCTTCAGTAAGGGGATGATTAACGATTCAATATCGCTATTTTAGAGTGACAAATTCAGGGTAAGCATCAACGCCGCAGTCATGAATGTCCATGCCTTGCATTTCTTCTTCTTCAGTGACTCGAATACCAATCGTCGCTTTGAGAATCGCCCACACCACTAAGCTAGCCGTAAACACCCAAGCAAAAATCACCGCAGCACCGAATAACTGAGCCGTTAATGTCGCCTCAGGGTTACTTAAAGGCACCACCAGCAAACCAAACAAACCACACACACCGTGTACTGAGATGGCACCGACTGGATCATCAATTTTGAGTTTATCCAAACCGACAATACTGAACACCACAATCACTCCAGCCACTGCGCCAATCGCCACCGAATAGAGAGGCGATGGTGACAGAGGATCGGCGGTGATCGCCACTAAACCCGCTAATGCACCATTAAGGATCATCGTCAGATCAGCTTTACCCCAAGTAGTTTTGCATACCAGTAGCGCTGCAATCGCTCCCGCTGCCGCTGCCGCATTAGTGTTTAAGAACACTTGCGCTACTGAGGTGGCATTCTCAAAATCGGAGATCATTAATTGTGAGCCACCGTTAAAGCCAAACCAACCAAACCATAGAATAAAAGTACCTAAGGTTGCTAACGGCATGTTTGAACCAGGGATCGGGAAGATTTGGCCATTTTTACCATATTTACCTTTACGAGCACCGAGCAAGAGCACACCCGCTAAAGCCGCAGAGGCTCCCGCCATATGCACAATTCCTGAACCAGCAAAATCACTGTATCCTGCCGCATCCAAAAAGCCGCCGCCCCATGTCCAGTAACCTGAAACCGGGTAGATAAATGCGGTCAATACTAGTGCAAAAATCAAAAATGCCCACAGCTTCATTCGCTCAGCCACGGCGCCAGAGACCACTGACATCGCGGTAGCCACAAACACCACTTGGAAAAAGAAATCCGCTTGCAAAGCAAAATCAGCACCTTCTTCTTGGCTACCAATCAAGCCACCTAAGGAAGGAAATAAACCACCTTCAACATTATCAACATACATAATGTGATAGCCGACGATCAAAAAAGTGGTACAAGCTATCGCGTATAAAACAAAGTTTTTGGTTAAAATTTCGGTGGTGTTCTTAGAGCGAACTAAACCCGCTTCTAACATGGCAAATCCAGCCGCCATCCACATCACTAATGCGCCAGAAATTAATAAAAAGAACGTATCCAGTGCATAGCGCAGCTCAGTTACTGTCAGTGACAATTCCATAGTCATATTCTCCAATCCATTGAATGTTAAAGCGCTTCACTGTCGGTTTCGCCAGTACGAATGCGAACCGCGTGGCTTAAGTCATAAACAAAAATCTTGCCATCACCGATTTTCCCGGTGTGCGCCGCTTTAATGATCGCCTCAAGAACGCGAT
The DNA here is from genome assembly GCF_013048705.1 of Vibrio sp. A11. Lineage (NCBI taxonomy): Bacteria > Pseudomonadati > Pseudomonadota > Gammaproteobacteria > Vibrionales > Vibrionaceae > Vibrio > Vibrio sp. A11. The sequence continues at coordinate 113,721 of NZ_VHSI01000006.1, forward strand.
CAACATTATCAGCTTGAGTGGCAATTTCTAATTTCACCTTGGGTAAAAAATCCACTTGGTATTCAGCACCGCGGTACAACTCAGTGTGCCCTTTTTGGCGTCCAAAACCTTTAACTTCAGTCACCGTCATCCCTTCAATGCCAACATCCGCTAAAGCCTCACGTACATCATCGAGCTTAAAAGGTTTAATTATCGCGTTAATCAGTTTCATCGTATCCTCTCAATCGCAGTCATCCATTTCCTACTCATACAATCCAAGGTACGTGCCAACTTTTTAACGTATTGTTTATAAAGATTATTTACTTAAAGTTAGCGCTTAAAAAATGCAAAACGCACCATAAAGGTGCGTAAATTCCCACTATTGAAGCAACCGCTTCACGTTTCACTGATGTTGTGCAATGTATTGTCAGCCTCGACCTAACCGAGCGAAGTCGGCCGATAGCGAATAAATTCACACCACTGATCAATCATCAAGATAAAATCATCCAAACCACAGCTCGCTGTGCTTTCACAATCATAAAAATCAAAGTCACTCTCGACGTCTAACTCATCCTCATGAGACAACACATTGGCTTGCACAGTCACTTCATCGGCTAGGATCATCAAGCTAATTTCACGCCCTTCTAATACTTGCTCTTGGTTCGGCGCTTGCTGGGCTTGATGAATGGCTTGTAACACTTGATCGACTTTTTGACGGTCATGGCTGATCTCTTCTTGCAACCAGCGACCAATGATTTCATGGCCCATTGAAAATGCGCAGTAATAACTGCCATCGAGGGTATTTTTTTTAAATTCGTAGTCCATCAGGTTCTCTGCCATTGATGCTTGGGGATAAATAGAATCTTGTTATTATCAATGATTATCGACACTAAAGAAACTCAACTGTCTCCTTGCTCAGCGATGGTTTACTCTAATTAACGGCCTCAGCCCCATAAGGTGTAATAATGAAAATTGTCATTGCTCCTGATTCATACAAAGAAAGCCTAACCGCGATGGAAGTGGCTACCGCGATTGAAAATGGATTTAAACAAGTATTCCCTAACGCCCAATACCTAAAATTACCCATGGCCGATGGTGGAGAAGGCACGGTTCAATCCCTAATTGACGCGACCGGTGGATCCATTTTTATGGCTACAGTCACCGCCCCTTTAGGTGAACAGATTGAGGGTTTCTACGGATTAATGGGCGATGGTAAAACCGCCGTGATAGAAATGGCAGCCGCATCTGGTTTGCACCTTGTCGCGCCAGAGCTGCGCAACCCAATGAAAACCACCAGCTATGGCACAGGTGAGTTGATCAAATCTGCGCTCGATCACGGAGTGGAACGGATCATCATAGGGATTGGTGGCAGCGCGACTAACGATGGCGGTTTAGGCATGGCGCAAGCATTAGGGGTTAAAATGCTCGATGCACAAGGCGATGAGCTAGGCTTTGGTGGTGAAGAATTGGCTAAGCTGGCTCGCATTGATACCTCTGCTATCGACCCACGCTTAGCCAAGATCGCGCTACAAGTGGCTTGCGATGTGAATAATCCTTTATGCGGTAAACAAGGGGCAACGCAGATATTTGGCCCACAAAAAGGCGCAACGCCGGAGATGGTTGCGCAGCTTGATGCCAATCTTGCCCATTACGCACAGATCATCAAAACGCAACTGGCAATCGATGTCAAAGATATCCCTGGCGCAGGCGCGGCGGGAGGCTTAGGAGCAGCGCTGATTGGTTTGCTTGGGACAAGCCTGCGTCCTGGCATTGAGATTGTTATGGAAGCAGTTAATCTGAGTGACATGGTCAAAGATGCCGATTTAGTGATTACTGGCGAAGGGCGCATTGATAGCCAGACTATTTATGGCAAAACGCCCATCGGGGTAGCGCGAACCGCCAAACGTTTTTCAGTGCCGGTGATCGGCATTGCGGGAAGCTTGTCTGCCGATTGCGGCGTGGTGCATCAACATGGGATGGATGCGGTGTTCAGTGTGGTACCAAGCTGTGTTGATTTAGCGACCGCTTTTTCTAAAGCAGCACAAAATATCGAGCTCACTGCACGTAATGTGGCGGCAGTATTGCGTTTGTCTCGCGCGGATCAATCTTAATCGTCTTTAGCCAATGACGATTAAGATTACACCAAGCAGCATGACATCATACTGATTAATAAAAATGCCAGTGATCGTCAGATCGCTGGCATTGTCTATTCACGACTTGTCACTCAACACGAGACTTAGAAAGTGTAGTTAGCCGAAATCCATAAGCGGCGTCCTTCTAAAATCGCACCTTTGGTCGATTGTTGAAGATTACTGTATTGACTTGCGTAGTAGGTATCACCGTCATACTCATAAGCAGTGAACTTACGAAAATCTTGGTTAAATAAATTATATATTGTCGCATTGACACTGAAGTTTTTATTGATCCGATAAGCGCCACCCAGATCAAACAGGGTATACGCTTTAATATCACCTACTGCATCGTACATCGCTTTATTAGCGGCAGTGAGATCTTCCACTAAACCATTAAAGCGACGGCTCTCGCCACGATAATTCACTGCTAACCAAACATTGGCTTGCTCAGTCGCAGCCCAGTTCACTTTCGCACTGGCTTTGTGTTTTGGTGTATCACTCAGCTCGCCAGCAACCTTGCCTTTTTCCTTAATTTCCGTTTCAGTAAAGGTGTAGTTCATCGAGAAATTCACCGTGTCGAGTAATGGCATCGCAAAAGCAAATTCCACACCACGACTGTAAGCTTCATCAACGTTAGTTTGTTGGCTAAAAGTATCTTGAGTCCAGTTATCACCATAACTCACGCAGCCAGGACGGTTCGGATTGCTCGATGAGAAACAGTTGTATAATGGCGTACCCGTTGAGATCTTATCATCAAACTGGTTATGGAATAACGTGACATTGGTAGTAATGCCTTGCTCACCATTGTAGTAAAAACCAATCTCGGTAGTGCGAGTGGTCTCTGGTTTTAGATCCGGAGAACCGATGGTAATTTGTGTCCCTTGCCCGGTAATCCCATTAATTCCAGAGTGCAAATCATTAACTGGTGGCGCTTTATAACCGGTGCTCACACCACCTTTGACTGTCATGGTTGGGCTAAGGCTGTACACCGCATAGGCACGAGGACTAAAGTGGCTACCAAAAGCATCATGATGATCGTAACGTCCACCTAAAGTCAGGCTTAAAGCATCTGTGATTAACCATTCATCTTCGGCAAACAATGACCATGTAGTTTGTTCAAAATCTTCACTAGACATCCCATCTATCATAGAAGCATTCCAATATTGTGCTCCCACAGTCAGGTAATGATCATCACCGATGGTCGTATTGAGTTTGGTATCCAACACAATATTGGTGGTTTCTAATTCGCGCTTATCTTTGACATTCTTACCTGGGATACCACTCGGACGATTTGGATTCCCCGGAATGGTGCGACCAATGGTCTCAGAAACGTTATACATGACACTCGATTCCCATACCCCTAAATCTACTTGAGAAGTATGACCGAGTGCAAACTGACGGTTTTCATAGCGTAACTCGTCAGCATAACCGCGCCAATTGGTTGCAGTATCATTGTTGCTCAGTTTACGATTTTCTGGAGTACCGTTATCGTAATTCTGACGCGATAAGTCCATATCGAACCATAAGTTATGATCGTCTATCGCAATGTAATCAAAACGAGTACCAAAGGTATAGTTTTCATTATCGACTTTGCTTTGCCCACGGGCGTCTAGCTCGCGACCATCTGCTCCCTGCGCAGTCAGATTGGATTCATTACGTTTATAAAAACTACCGCGAACGGCTAGACCTAGCGTATCCGCGATCAGCGGACCACTGGTATGCAAACTGGTTTTATGAGTATCACCAAATTCACGCTCTTGCTGCCAAGTATAATCTTGGGTGATCGATGTATTCCAAGTGTCGGTTACTTTACGGGTGATGATATTGATAACCCCGCCCATCGCATCTGAGCCGTAGAGCGTTGACATCGGGCCACGGACAATTTCAATTCGCTCAATAGCATTAACCGGCGGCATAACCCCACCAGACATCTCACCAAAGCCATTTGGCGTGATATTTCCCGCGACATTTTGTCTGCGACCATCAATCAAAATCAGCGTATATTCAGACGGCATACCACGGATACTGATGTTCAAACCACCGGTTTTTCCAGTATTACCAAAAACATCAATCCCTTCTTGATCTTGTAGCGCTTCAGCAAGATTAGCAAAACGCTTCATTTCCAGATCAGCCCGCGAGATCACACTGATGGTAGCGGGAGCATGAGTCAATTTCTTTTCAAAACCAGAAGCGGTGACGACCATTACTTCATCCGCTTTACTTTCCACTTGGGCCAACACAGGCAAATGACACAGCGAGGCAATCGCCACCGCTAAGCTCGTTTTACGAGTTAACAACATGGTTCTATTCCTTTATCTTTATTGCATAATGCCCATTGTTTGGTCCAAGGAGGCGCTCAACAGCGATAACGATGGAGGCACTCACCATGATTGCCGTATAACGACAGCTTCACGTGGGTTGGAAATAAATGGGCTTGAACTATCACTGGAAGGAATCTAACTAATAATAATTATCAATTGTATTTACTTTACATTCTTTACACTGATAAAGGGAACTTTTCTCAACATCCTAATCGAAAATGATATTGCCCCCTCTCAATTGGATAATGTTCTGAGAAATAAAGTAAATCGTTAATCGTGACGGTGGCTTAACTCAGAGGGAAGGTAGATAGGAAAGCTCAGCGTAACGACTAAGCCGTGATTATTTTCAGCACTGACATGGCCATGCATTTTCTCAACCGATTGCTGAACAATCGACAAACCTAATCCATAACCATGACGAGAAGATAGTGTCGACATCGTTTGATAAAAAGGACGAAAAATCGCCTCTAATTGCTCACTCTCCACCCCAGGACCATCATCCATCACGATGATTTTGACTTGCCGATCCTGCTTTTTCGTCATAACTGTAATGCAACACTGCTCACCCGCGTACTTAGTCGCATTAGTCAATAAGTTATCCAATATACTGCCGAGTAACACTCGATCGCCCCGTATCCATTCATCTTGTCCACTCGGCACAAATCGCAGTTGCTGAGTGGGTTGTAAATGTGGACGAAACTGCTCGGTTTGCTGACTTAAATACGCCTGCACATCCAACGGTTGTAATACCACATCACAATGAAGACTGCGCAACCGACTAAGCTCAAGGATTTTCTCAATCATTGAATCCATCAACTGAGCTTCTTGTTCAGCGCGCACTAACCATTGAGTGCGCTCTTGGGCAACATCAGTATGGCTGGCTAAATGCAGAGCTAAGGCTTGCCGAGTCAGCGGTGTTTTTAACTCATGGGATAGAGTGCGAACCAATTTTCGCTGCTCTTCAATCAATCCTTGGATCTGCTCGGCCATGTTATCGAAATCAGCCGCCAGTTGTTGAAACTCCCACGGGCTATGGCCTATCGACTGTGAAACACGCGTTTCTGTGATCCCCTGAGCCACCGCACGACTAGCACACTGTAAACGTCCCAATGGCCTTTGCAATTGACGACTTAATACCCATGAGATCAAGGTTAAAATTAATAGGCTGAGCAACAGATTCGTTGACCAAAGATAATAGCCCGCTCGCGATGCAGGATGTTGCTGCCATGGTAACTGAACCATCAGCGAATATCCCTCGCTCATCGGCACAATGATCATCGGTTTCGAGACTCGAGTTCCCATCGGCTCGGTGAGCTGACGAGCGTTACGCATTTTCATCTGCACATGAGGGTGAATATCTCGTCCACTGACGACATGATTAGTACTGTCTATTACGTACAATAAATAAGGCTGAGATATTTCCCATTGCGCTAGCGCCTCTGCACCGAGCTGGCGCTGTTGATTGGCGCTGGCACTTAACTGTTGTAATTCTCGTTGGACTTTATTAGGCAGGGTTAAAAAACGCTCATAGAGCACCATCTCTACGGCAGTAAAAGAGAGCAAAATCAACAACACACTGAGCGCTAAACTGGCAAAAAGACGCACCACCAATCGCTGGCAAATATGGTTCCCAGAAAAAAGACACCATTGTCTTTTATTGAACATGGGCACTGGCAAATTGATATCCCACGCCTCGCGCGGTACGAATGGTGGATTTTGGCCATCCAGCTTGCGATAGCTTACGACGTATATTACTGATATGCATATCTAAATTACGATCAAACGGACACAACTCTCGTTTTAACACTTGATGCTGTAGCTCAGATTTGGAGATCACTTGCTGCGGATGAGCCGCCAGATAAGTCACTAAATCGAGTTCGGTTTGGGTAAACGGCAGCCGACGCAAGGTATCCATATGCGCTGACAGTTGCCCTGAAAAATTCAGTGCAAAATGATGGGTATGACGCTGTTTCTCTAATGCAACTCGACGTAGTGTCGCTTTGATCAAAGTGAGTAATTTCGGAATACTGAACGGTTTGGTTAAATAGTGATCCGCTCCGGCTTCATAGCCATCAATTTTTGCCGCTTCGTCCGCAAAAGCACTGATCATGACAATCGGGGTCGAAAAACGCTGGCAGATGCGCCGTGCCGCCTGCAATCCATTGAGTTTAGGCATCATCACATCGAGTAACACCAGATCAAAGGGATGGCTGGCAAGCTGAGTTAACGCTTGCTCGCCATCATGGGCACAGATGACTTGATAGCCCTCATTCACCAACACAGATTCGAGCAGTTGGCACATCATCGGATCATCATCAGCAATTAGAATGGTCGGCATGAGCTCAATAATAACAAATAGGAATTGTTATTATTCTATTTATTATTAACTCAAATACAAGCACAACAGCCGATAGCCTTCATACGAGTTAATCTAAATCAATTTGCCAGCGCTGCCAGGGATGTTCAACATCAAATCCTTGCCCTAAACGGCTTAACGGATCGATCACAATATAGCGTGAAAACTCTCCCAATAAGGCCTTTAACGCAGGGCTCGGCGGACGAGTCGTCAATACCCAAACATCGGATGACGTTTGCAACCATTGTTTTAACTGTTGTTGATCTTGCGTATTCCACTCCAGCTCCGGCTTAAATTGCTGCCCTTGGATTGATAAACTGTAGCCCGCAGCAAAATCGAGCAGTGCTTCATCCAACAACACCACACTTTCGACCTCATGATTAAACAATCGAGCTTGATTGGCAAAAAGCTGCTGCTGTAGTTCACGCGCCACGTGCTGCTGATTCGCTTGAATAGCCGCTTGTTGCGAGCTAAATATTTGCTGTAAATCGAGGCTAATATTATTCAGCATGGTGGTTAAATTGAGTGGATTGAGCCACACATACGGCGAGATCTGTCCTTGTCCATCTCGTAATGATGAAACCGCTGGCGCTCTTGGCGTTAAGGCTTGCGCAGCATCAATGGGCACCAGATGAATATTGTATTGACGCACCTGAGGATAAATCGGGTCTTGCGGCCAAATGGAGCGGATAGTCACGACTGCTGTCGCTTCTCTGGCGTACTTGGCCACTTTTTGCTGCTCGCTATCAAACCAGCTTTGGTGACGCTGTAAACTAAAACGAGGCGATGGCAGATAGACAACCTCTATTGGCGTCTGATCAACCAGCTGCTTGGTTAACCAATAAGTAACCGGCAAAGAGGTTAATACTCGGTCTTGAGCTTGTGCTGATAGAGACACCAGCAGCAATGAACTACACAATAGCAACCACAATTTAGTCATGATGGTTCGGCAGTGAGGGTACATAACGTTATCCATTCGGTCTTAATACTCGCCATAAAGTGGCGCTGATGAAAAACAGGGTTGAGAGTAAAATAATCGCCGCCCCAGAAGGTAAAGGCCATTGATAAACAACCGGTAAAATGGTTCCACCAATGCAAGCTAAGGTCGCTAAGCAAGCCGATAACATCACAAAGCTGGCATTATTACGAGTTAATAGACGCGCCGTCGCCCCAGGAATCAACAGCAATGCACCAACTAAAATTGCGCCAATGACTTTGACCGAAACTATCGTCACTAGGGTTATCATGATGACAAATAGATAGTCATAACCGTTGACCAGATAGCCGCGGACTTTCGCGATATCTGGGCTTAAACAAGCCAGTAAGATACGGTTATAACTGAGCAGCAGTACTAACATGATCAAGCTACACACCAGAACCAGCAACATAATATCTTGCCGAGTGACGGTTAAAATCGATCCAAACAACACGTTTTCTAATAAATGAATATTGATTTTACGCGCTACGTACATCAGTAGCGCTGCGCCCAATGCCAAGGCCGCGGAGAGAAACACTCCCACTAAAGTATCGTAAGGTACTTGGGTGCGATTGCGCACATAATGCAGCAGTAAGGCAAAAATTAAGCAGAAGCTGAACAAACCAATCATCGGCGATTCGGGACTTTCACCTAATAAAATACCGATAGCAATTCCCGTAATCGCTGCATGGCCCACCGCTTCGGAGAAAAATGCCAAGCGTTTCGCTATCACTAAAGTTCCCAACCCACCGAGCAAAGGACCTAAAATTACCGCAGCAATTAACGCATTGAGCATAAAAGCGTAGGCAAAGCTTTCTGCTAACCAACCACGTTCAACCGCGGTGATCAGCCATTGTTGTAATGTTTCCATTAAGCCGCTCGCTCTTGTTTGGACGCCAAATGCCCATGCTGACTGTAGTGCTCAAAAAGTCGCTCAATATTATCAGGGTGCAAGACTTGTGCGACCGGTCCCGAGGCGACCAATTGACGATTGATGACATGGACTTGGCCAGGTGTAGTTTGCAAGATGCGCCGTACCGCGCCAATATCATGATGAACTGCTAATACCGTCACACCTTCGGCCACTAAATCCGCAATCAGTTGCTCTAAGTACTGTACGCCTTGCTCATCCATCCCGGTTGTCGGTTCATCCAAAATCAGCAGCTCTGGCTTATCGAGTAGCGCCTGAGCAAACATCACCCGTTGCAATTCACCGCCTGATAATTGACCCAGACGTAAATGAGCACGACTCGCCATACCAACCCGCTGTAGACTGTTCAAAACCCGCTCGCGATTCGTTCGCTTGTAAGGTGACAGCGCTTGTAAAAACAGCGGTAACCGGCTGATATTGAGCAGCATAAAATCCATCACACTGATCGGTAAACTTGATTCAAATAAGGCTTTTTGAGGCACATACCCCATTTGCTGCTTAGCGCCCAGCGGCCACTCAAGAGCAATACTGCCCTGAAAAGGGGTTAAGCCCATAATTGAACGCAGTAAAGAGGTTTTCCCTCCGCCATTTGGCCCCATAATGATATGGCATTGGCCAGCGGCAAACGCATGATCAAACGGCATTAAAACCTGTTGATTGGCGTAACCTAAACTCAGTTGGCTAAGATGAATTGCCGGTCCCAGCATCATTGAGCTTGCTCGCTCATCTGATTAGCATAATGAATGGCTTGCACTAACGTTTGTGTGTTGTCTTGCATCTCTTTGATCACTTTATCGGCCGTAAAAGGGCCATGAGTCATGTGTGAAAACCGGTATAACTTGACGCCAGTTTCGCGCTCAATGGTATCGACAAAGCGATTCGGCATCTCTAATTCGTAAAACAGGACATTAATTCCAGACTGGCGAATTTTATTGATCGTATCTTGTAGCTGGCTGGCACTCGGCTCAACCCCGTGGGCTGGTTCAATCACCGCACTGACTTCAATCCCAAATTCTTGCAGTAAATAGTTATAGGCGTTATGAGTAGTTGCCACTTTTAAAGCTTGAACATTGGCATCGATCAATTGTTGCATCGCCGCCTGCTTCATTTGACGCATCTGGCGCGCAAATTGCCGCGCATTGGCGAGATAAAATTGACCATTATCAGGATCAAGCTGAGCTAAAGCCTGAGCAATGGTATAGACCTTTTGAATCGAGGTTGCGATACCCACAAAAGTATGGGGATTTTTGGCACCATCGCCAACACTCGCGCCCATTGCTGCGAGTAATGGCACCTGTTGATTAGCATAAATAACCTGAAGATCGGAACGCTGAGCGGCAGCAAGCACTTTCATCGCATAATCATCATGACCGATGCCATTGACCACCAAAACATCCATCTGCTGTAAACGCAGTAAATCCCCCGGTTGCGGTTGATAATTGTGTGGATTAAAGCCTGCATCAACCAGTGGCAAAATGGTCGCTCTATCTTGGACAATCGTGGCAACATAACTGTAGTAAGGGTGTAGCGTGATACCGATAGTCAATTTATCAGCTCCCGCAACCGCGTGACTGGCAAACAGTAAGGAGATCGTTAACAGCGTTCTATGAAAGACGGCTCTAATCTGGCTTGATAACATAACGATTTTTCTCTTATTAATGCGATAGTGAGGCAGACAGCGGCCAACGCTTCCACCCAGCTTGAATCCATGATGAATCAGTAAGTGCTAACCAGTCTGATAACTCTCCCACAATCGGCTGAGTAAAAAACCAGACTTGCGCGTCAGCATCAGGGCCTTCTGGATACCAGATCAAAACATGTCCAACTTGACTAGGGTCTTGCGCCAATCCTAAATAGCCTTGAGCAACCTGCTGCCATTGATGTTCACCCAAATAATGCCAGCTACTATCACGCACAAAAGGCGCAATACCCTCTTCTGCCAGCCATTGCACCGAAGGCCACTGATGCTCTAGATGGTGAAAGAAACGCAGCTCTTGCTCAGCAAGACTCAGTTCAATCAACAGACTTTTTTGTTTTTCATTAAGATCCGTAGCATGCAGCTCAAAAGAGAGCGGCGAGGTCTGAGGCGTATTATCCACCTGCATACCACGCAACAACAGTGCCGAGACCAGTAGGATCAACAGCATGCTGCCTAGCACCCACCATGTCTCTTGACTGCCCTTATCCGCCTTGACCTGAACGCGCACCGTCGAGGGCGTTGACGAGTGAGAGTGAGAGTTAAAGTTCAACGCCATCAATCTCAACAGGCGCTTCATGGCCGGGATCAAACACAATATAATAGTCACCGTTTGGGATAGTAAACGTCACCTCAGAACGTTGATCGGTTTTTCCAATTTCAATCAGTACATCGTCATAATCAAACATACGTACCGTTTCATTGATCGCCGGACTACTGTCGCTGTATCCCGCTTGGCACAAGATGTGATCAGCCTGTTTTTGGCACTCCATGACTGGAAAATGAGCCCAACTCAAGCCACTCAATAAACCACTCGTTAACACAAGCCACTGTTGCCACTTCATTGCATACCTCTTATTTTAAAACCGCTTCAAAAGTTAAATGGATGGAAGAACGCGCTTGTTCAGCAAGTGGATTATCATCTAAAGGGCCGCTAAAACCGGCAATTAGTAAATAGCGACCCGCTTGATGTGGCGTGAATTGAATTTTGCCATCCTTATCGCTAGTCAAAATCACCGCTTCTTGTTGATTACGGTACAAAGTACCATCTTGACGAATTTCTGCTTCTACACCAGCTTGGGGTTGTCCATTAAAGAAAAACTGCAAAACGGCCGCTTCACCTTCAATAATGTCTGCTGGATGAGTCACAGGAACCAATTCTAAGAATTTCTTTTCTAATTCAAAAACTTGTCTAGACGGTTGATTCACCGTCACATAAGCTTCAGTACGGTTAAACACCAAAACACTTTGCACATTCTGTGCCCCTTCAGGCAACACCGCATCACGCTCTGCGGCATTGGCAGCAATACGTCGTGGCGTTTGACGAGCACCAATGGTGTAGGTGGTCATATAAAATGGCTGACCGGTAAGGCTGATTTTATGGGTTCCTGGCTCTGAGAAAAAGAAATCGAAGCTCGACTTACGCTTATGCTTAGCCACGAAAGCAAAGCGCTCGCGCTGACCACTTGGCGTGATCACTACGCCAGAATCCAATCCTAACGGCTTATCGAAGACAAAAGTTCCGTGTGACGCGCTGGCGTCAGTGGTGATCCAATCACCCTCTTGTGAAGAGACCGTAAACTCACTCGGTAATACCCAACGAGGATGGGCGACCGCAGCCGCTGACGCTAAGGCCGCAAGCGCTAATAAAGCCGTAGAAAATACGCGATACAACATCATTTATTCATTCCTATGTAGTGCTCTTAGTTGAAGAGCCGTCATACTATTAACGACTATCCTTGGATTAAATGGCGATCATTAAGGTTGATAACGTAGCCTGATCACGCCCGTTTCATAAGTAGCATCGAGTTGATACTGCTCAGGCTGAGCATGCAACGTCATTGCTTGTCGTACTACGTCTCGGCCACCGTGTTCACGGACTACTTCGGCATAAAACAGGTAGTCCCCTTGCGCTAATGGCTGACCTTGGTCATCTAAACCATCCCATTGCAAACGGTATTGTCCCGCCGGACGAGTCGCGGATGTCACCGCATCGATCAATGCCCGATCGTAACGACCCACTTGTCGCCACCAGCGACGAATATCTTTAAGCCAAGTATCTTCTTTCTGCCATAAGGCAACCGTACGCACTGGCTGACCTTGAGCGTCTTCTATCCAAATCGCAACATAAGGTCTGGCGTACATTCCAACGTCCAGCTTTGGCAGTTCAAACTCAATATCCAGCTTACCCAAAGGCGCGGCGAATACATTAACGCTCAGTACACTGAGTCCCAATAACCAAGCGTAAACCCGTCCTCGCTGTTTCTTCATGCTCTGTCGTCCACAAAAATAGTAATCATAACCAACCTAAAATAGCTGGGCGCATAGACAAGCTTTACGGCACTGCCAGCCAATAAATAACAAACGTGATCAAAGTGCCAAAACTGCACCAACGTATGGCATAACGCAGTGTGCTTTTCTTTGGCAGTAATAGGGCAAGGCCTGATAAGATAAACACCAGCATCAACAGAGATGAAACGTCAATCACCCACTTCCACCACTCACCACTATGACGCCCTTTATGGAGATCATTGAATTTAGCTACCCAGCCATAATCACTGATATCGAGCTCCGCTTCTCTAGAGACCAAATCGATAAACAACGCGGCACTGTAGCCGGGAGCGGTAAAGCTCGCACTCGCTTCACCTTCTTGTAAGACACCATTGTCTGAATCTAGATAGATATCGAGTCGCGACATCTGGCCACGGATCGGCGTATGCTGAGCAAGAAATTGGCGTAATTCCGGTTCATTAATCGCAACTTTGCTTTCAACAAACAATAAATGCTGAGGAATAGTGACTCGCCATTCGGATGTCTTCGCCTGACTGGCTACAAATAGCTCCGGCCGATTAAGGGTTATCCCTGTGACAGCAAAAAACAGCATTAGCCCTAATACCGCCATAGAGACATAAATGTGTAAACGGCGAGCCCAAAGCTGAAAAGTACGGTGCTTATAAAACATGGCTGGTCTATTAACGAATAAAACTCCCAGAAAGCTACATGATAACCAGTCTCATTTTTATTCAATTTACATTATTTACATACAGAACGATGAAAACAACGGAAAAATCGGCTACCAAGAAAGCAAAAACTAGGTTTAGTCTCCAGCAGCAATAAAAAAGAGCCACCGGTACGGTGGCTCTTGATTGGTCAAAAGACGGCTAAACGATAAGATTTAGCGTTTGGGTATATCTATTATACGGCTTGCTGAACAATCACTGTATCTGCCTTCTTGGTGTAATGAGGCATCAGATGGAAGTTCAAATAGCGATAGGTATCGGCGGCCGTGGCATCAATCTGCTTCGCGTAATCCAAATACTCGGTCATGGTCGGAATACGGCCCAATATCGCCCCAACCGCTGATAGCTCCGCTGAAGCCAGGTACACATTCGCTCCAGTTCCCAAACGGTTCGGGAAGTTACGCGTTGACGTCGACATGACGGTTGATTTATCAGCCACTCGCGCTTGGTTACCCATACACAAAGAGCATCCCGGAGTTTCAATCCGTACCCCAGCACGGCCAAAGATACCGTAGTAGCCCTCTTCGGTTAATTGGTCGCGATCCATCTTAGTCGGTGGCGCTATCCATAAACGAGTATCGAGCTGACCATTGTATTTTTCTAGCAGTTTACCTGCCGCTCTGAAGTGGCCAATATTGGTCATACAAGAACCAATGAAGACTTCGTCGATTTTAGTTCCTGCACAATCAGACAATAAACGAGCATCATCAGGATCGTTAGGCGCACATAGAATCGGCTCTTTGATATCGGCTAAATCAATCTCTATCACATGAGCATATTCTGCATCTTTATCGGCTTCCATCAGCTCTGGATTCGCTAACCACTCTTCCATCGCTTTAATGCGGCGCTCAATCGTCCGGTGATCGCCATACCCTTCAGCAATCATCCACTTAAGCATGGTGATGTTTGAATTCAGGTACTCGGCAATCGACGCTTGCGATAGCTTGACCGTACAACCGGCAGCAGAGCGCTCAGCAGAAGCATCAGACAGTTCGAAAGCTTGCTCAACGGTTAAATGTTCAACCCCTTCAATTTCTAACACCCGACCTGAAAACTCGTTGATTTTACCGGTTTTCTCTACCGTGAGCAGACCTTGCTTGATACCGAAATAAGGGATGGCATGAACCAGATCACGTAAAGTGATCCCAGGCTGCATCTGACCTTTAAAACGAACCAAAATCGATTCTGGCATATCCAATGGCATGACACCCGTTGCCGCCGCAAACGCCACTAAACCTGAGCCAGCAGGGAAAGAAATACCCAATGGGAAACGAGTATGAGAGTCTCCCCCCGTTCCGACCGTATCTGGCAGTAGCATACGGTTCAACCAAGAGTGAATAACACCATCTCCCGGACGCAATGAAACGCCGCCACGATTCATAATAAAATCAGGCAGGGTATGGTGCGTATTAACATCGACCGGTTTCGGGTAAGCGGAAGTGTGACAAAAAGACTGCATCACTAAATCGGCAGAAAAGCCCAAACAAGCCAAATCTTTCAGCTCATCACGAGTCATCGGTCCAGTAGTATCTTGCGAGCCAACCGTCGTCATTCTCGGTTCGCAATACGTTCCCGGTCGCACCCCTTTTACGCCACACGCTTTGCCGACCATTTTTTGTGCCAGAGTGAAACCTTTTTTGCTTTCAGCCACAGGCACTGGACGACGAAACACCGTTGACGGCTCTAACCCCAGTGATTCACGTGCTTTATCGGTTAATCCTCGGCCGATAATCAATGGAATACGGCCACCAGCACGTACTTCATCAATCAAAACGTCCGTTTTTAATTTAAACGTAGCGAGTACTTCACCCGTTTGATGATTGCAGACTTTGCCTTCATACGGATACACGTCAATCACGTCACCCATATGCAGTTTGGAGACATCCACTTCTATCGGTAAAGCCCCTGCATCTTCCATCGTATTTAAGAAAATAGGTGCAATTTTACCGCCTAGGACATAACCGCCAGCACGTTTATTGGGAACAAAAGGAATGTCATCACCCATAAACCAAAGTACGGAGTTAGTCGCCGACTTACGAGAAGAGCCTGTCCCGACAACATCGCCCACATAGACCAGTTGATGGCCTTTTTGTTTGAGAGCTTCGATCTGGCCAATTGGTCCGATACTGCCAGGTTGATCCGGATGAATACCTTCGCGCTCATTTTTCAGCATCGCTAACGCATGAACAGGAATATCAGGACGAGACCACGCATCTGGCGCGGGGGATAAATCATCAGTGTTGGTTTCACCCGTGACTTTAAAGACCGTTAAGGTGATCTTTTCTGCTAAAGCGGGTTTAGATAAGAACCAATCGGCATCCGCCCAAGCTTGCATCACTTGCTGAGCAAAGGTATTGCCTTTTTGCGCTTTTTCTTCAACGTCATAAAAAGCATCAAACATTAATAGCGTGTGTGATAGCGCCTTAACCGCAATCGGGGCAAGCGTGGTATCGTCTAATAAAGAAACCAGAGGTTCAATATTATAACCACCTTGCATGGTGCCAAGCAGTTGCGCGGCTTTTTCCCGACTAACGAGAGGAGACGAAACCTCACCTTTAGTGATCGCGGTTAAGAAACCAGCTTTAACATAAGCGGCTTCATCAACACCAGGAGGAATACGATTTTCAAGTAAATCAAGGATGAAGTCTTCTTCACCCTGTGGGGGATTTTTCAATAATTCAACAAGTCCAGAAACTTGTTCAGCGTCTAAAGGTTTAGGGACCACTCCTTCAGCGGCACGCTCTGCGACGTGTTTACGGTAGGCTTCAAGCACGACTTTTTCCTCTCATTGCGGTTCACCCCAGTTGTTATTAAAAGGTGAGTGAACATCCTTGGAAACTTGGCTCTCCATTGCTGATGTTTTCATTCAAATATGATTGAGAAACCGCGCCCTAGAGGCCAAACTGTGGACAATAGAATAGCAAAATTAACGATAAATTAAAATCTCATCATGTTGACCAACATAGCAAGTTAAGATGAAACTTACTCGCTACCAAGCTGCACTTAAAATGTCGTGCCAATAATAAGATAAAATGAATCGTAATTTTGCTCGGTTCGTCCATAACCGAACATCACTGGGCCAATCGGCGAGTCGATACCCGCAAAAATCGAACCGGCAACATACTTAGGCGCCGTATCAATTTTCAAATCAGGATCCGACCATACGCCGCCATACTCAATTGACGCCCCTAAATAAAATGGCGCATTAAATAAACCAAAATCATTATCAAACCAACGGTAGCGATAGACTAAACTGGTGAATATTTTGTTCTGTCCCAATAAGCTTTTACGCGGAATACCCGATAAATTTAAAAAACCACCGATGGTTTTAGGTTCGACCGGAGTAATGGAGTTTTTACTCCTCACTTCTCCATAATCTAAATTAGCGACTAACGTGTGCCGCCCAACACTTTTTGCCGACATCAACTTAGCGGAAATATCGTATACCGTATCAGAACTACTATTGGCTTGTTCGACTAAATCATTGACATCATCATGCGAAATAAAATATTCAAGATCGATGTAGTTACCTTCACGGGGTAAACTAAAATTATCCAGTGAATCAATTCGATAGTTGATAAATACGCCTTGGCGAGTAAACGTGCCATTGCCATAATCTGGCACCGTTGATGGCTGTACTTGTCCATCAACATAACGCGCGCCTACTCTTAACTGACGCCATAAGGTTTGTTGATAGCCAAGCGCCGCCTCTCCAGTCAAGGTCCGGTAAGTGATGGGAATATAATTGCGTGTCGCGGACAGTCCGGTATTTTCAAATAAATCATCGAACGGAATTTGGCGATTATCATCCCGATAACGCGCAGTAAACGACGCAAAGGTCTTTTGACTGGAGAACAGCGGTGAATAGAGCTCGGCTTCTAGTTGCTTATCCGTCCCTAAGTCCATATTCAACGCTAATTCGGCACCATGTGAACCCAAATCGGTAAAATTCAAAGACGCGCCTAACGAATATTGACTGGTGGTACTAAAATCATCTTCTAAAAAAAAGCGAAAATTTAAATAATTAGGACCCCAGCCTTTTTCGTAGACATCGATCAGCAAATGATTTTCTTGCTCAACTTGTTCATATTGGTAACGAACCAATTTAAATCGGTCTAAGGCATAGAGTCGATCAACGCTGGCTTCTATCTCTTCGGTACTTAACGTCGTATTTTGCGCTAGGTTCAACCTATTTTTTAACAGTAAGTCACTATAATGAGAGTGGTTACGAATCGCGATATCGTCGACCGTTAGCATATCGCCATAGTGCAACTGTCGCCGGCGCTCCGCTTTGCCATCAATATAGTTTTGATATTGAGCACTACTCAAAGCAAGCACTTGTAATTGCGGCTGATGCTCTAGCGCGGTCTGATAGCCTTCAATAAAAGCATCGGGCATTTTATAAAAATCGGTGGTTTCCATCAGCCCAACATTTGGTCTGAGTAAGATATCCTGCTCACTGAGATGAGAGACTTGACGCTCAGTCGTGCGGCGCACAAGGTAATTGGACAACTGATTGGCGGCACTTAAAAAGCTGCTGAATGAGTCTTGCTGTTTATAATCGGAGCTTATATCGACCGCAATCACTACATCAGCCCCCATTTGCTTGGCAATATCGACCGGCATATTATTGGTTACCCCGCCATCGACTAACCAACGGCCGTCAATATCATAAGGCGGCAAGGCACCAGGCACTGACATACTGGCCATCATCGCATCGACTAAGTAGCCTTTATCTAATACTACGGGTTGCATTTCAATAATATCGGTCGCTACCGCACGATACGGGATCACCAAATCATCAAACGAGTCTAACTTAGCAAGGTTACCTGAGGTTTTACGCAAAATACGCAGCATACTTTGCCCTTGTACCACGCCGCGCGGAGCACGAACTCCATCCCAACCAAAACCCAAATCGGTGGTTAATTGATAACGGTCTTCGTACTCTTTATCACGCACTCGACGCTGGCTACGACTGACCCGATCACGATAACCCGATTGCCAGTTAACGCTATAAATGACACTTTCAATTTCTTCCGCATCCATGCCCGTCGCATAAAGCCCCGCGACATAGGCTCCCATGCTGGTACCAAGCACAATATCGACCGGTATTTTCATCTCTTCGAGCGCCTTAAGCACTCCCATATGGGCCGCGCCTTTCGCACCGCCACCCGCTAAAACAAGCGCAATGATCGGACGAGGGTGGTTGATATCATCGCGAGTGACAACGACATGTTCCGTATGTTCTGCTGATACAAACCAAGGGAACATTGTGGTAAAAATAACCATCACACTAAGCTGAAAACACTTCACACCTTGTCCTCTCATCCTTAAAAATCAAGCCACTATAAATAAGCGAGATTATAGATTACCACCGAAAGAGATTTTTTAACCACTCTTGGGGGCGGTTCTCACACTGTTTCTTCATTTCACCGGTTCGATCCCAAACTGGCAAGGTAAATTCACTGCCGCAATCAACTTGTAAGGCGCCAGAGGCGGTAGGTTTAAAGCCCATCATCGTAATCCCATTTGGCCACGGCAATGATAAGACTTCGGGCGTGCGCTGACGTAAATATTCGGCATAGACGCGCAGTGCACCACTCGCTCCGGTTAATTGTGTCGGTTGGTTATCATCGCGTCCAAGCCAAATGGTGGTCACTTCACGGCCATCAACACCGACAAACCAGCTATCACGCCGATCACTACTGGTGCCCGTTTTTCCAGCTAATGCCGCCCAAGCAAACTGATTCGTGAGGTATCGCCCCGTACCTTGCTGAACGCCTTGTTTCATGGCGTAAGTGGTCAGCCATGCGGCTTGTTCATCGACGACTTGCGAGACCTTAGGGATCGATTGATAAAGCACATTGCCTTGTAAATCAACCACTGAACGTAGCGCAGAGAGTGGCGCTTTTCTACCGGAATTGGTCACGGTTTGATACATTTGCGCCACCTGATAAGGTGTGAGTGAAAATGCCCCTAGTAACATGGCTGGTACAGGACGAATCTCTTGGCCATCGACACCCAATTGCTGCAAGGTTTTTGAGACGTTATCAATGCCTAATGCCATACCAAGTTGCACCGTCGGCACATTGAATGATTTGGCTAACGCTTGATATAAAGGCACATCACCTCGGTATTGACGATCAAAATTGCGCGGTGTCCAAACACTGCCCTCACTGCCTTTTAGGCTGATTGGCTTATCAATTAAAGTGGTAGCCAAATGATAACGTTCAGGCTGCGCGAGCGCGGTTAAGTACACGGCTGGTTTGACTAATGAGCCAATCGGACGACTGGCATTGAGGGCGCGGTTAAAACCATCATAACCCGTGCGCTTACCTCCGACCATGGCACGAATTTCACCACTGGTCCGATCGACAGCAATCGCCGCAGCCTCTAATTCATTACCTGCTTGCTTGGCTAATACTGGTACTTGCTCGGCAATCGCTTGCTCCAGCTTGGCTTGCGATACCGGATCAAGCGAAGTAAACACTCGCAACCCTTGATCCGCTTGAAAACGTTCTGCCAATTGCGATCTTAATTCAATCGAAACTTGCTGGAAATAAGCGGGTT
Organism: Vibrio sp. A11; assembly: GCF_013048705.1. Lineage (NCBI taxonomy): Bacteria > Pseudomonadati > Pseudomonadota > Gammaproteobacteria > Vibrionales > Vibrionaceae > Vibrio > Vibrio sp. A11. The sequence continues at coordinate 133,702 of NZ_VHSI01000006.1, forward strand.
GCCGACTGGCGATTCTTGGTTGTGGCTGCACATCCAATGGCCTGGCTATCGCTTGTTGATATTGTTGAGCGGTGAGAATGTTTTGATCCATCATTAATTTCAGTACCAGATCACGTCGCTCACGCGCACGCTCAGGAAAACGTACTGGATGATAAAAAGACGGCCCTTTAACCATACCGACCAATAAAGCCAGTTGATCAATGCGTAACTCTTGCAGAGGCTGACCAAAATACAACCGCGACGCTAATCCAAAACCATGAATCGCTTCGCGACCATTTTGTCCAAGGTACACTTCGTTAAGGTAAGCTTCAAGGATCCGGTCTTTGCTGTAGCGATAATCAATGATCAGCGCTAAATAAGCTTCACGAACTTTTCGCCATAAGGTGCGGTCACTGGATAAAAAGATATTTTTCGCTAGCTGCTGAGTTAAGGTGCTGCCGCCCTGCACCGTTCTTCCCGCTTTAAGGTTGGCAAGCATCGCACGTGCAATCGACCACGGAGAGATACCGTCATGTTGATAAAAATAGCGATCCTCCGTGGCAAGCAAGGCATCAACCATCACTTCGGGAAACTGCTCACGACGTAGGAATAAACGTTGCTCTAACGCATTACGTTCTAACATGCCGAGCATTTTCGGATCTAAACGAAAAAAACCGAGCTGACCTTGGCGCGCTTCTAAAGATTGGATCTGTTGTAAACCGTTTTGATCAAACGTCAGCATCACGTGCCGATCCGCCTCTGGTCCATCAGCGAATTCAAAGGGACGACGAATTAACTCAATACGCGTCGCCGAAGACGAATACTCACCAGCCAAACGAGGTTGACTCACTTTGCGATAATTTAAGATATCCAATTCATTACGCACCTCGGCTAAGGTAATGCTATCGCCCGGTTGCAGAGTCAATACTCGGGCATACATCACGGTAGGCAAATCAAACAATTGGCCTTCAAAGCGCTGTTTGACCACACTATCTAGATACAGCCCAGCAAACAGTAACACGGCTAATAAAGCGAGTGCACACTTCCAAGCGACACCCCACAATCGTCGCCACCAAGGAGAGGTTGCCCGTTGAGCCATTGAAGAAGAATGGCTTTTGGCAGCCGTTTTTTTCGATGCTTTATTGGTAGGCTCGACTTTTTTCGAAGCTGGCCGTTTAAGCGGAGTTTTTTTATTGGTCATGAGTTTAGATGTCGTTTCGTTTTTGTCGTCGCACTGTGGTTAGCCGGATCATCCGGCCAAATATGTTTTGGGTATCGCCCTTTCATCTCTTTTTGTACATCGCGGTAAGCGCCCTGCCAAAAACTGGCTAAATCACGGGTGATCTGCAGGGGGCGTTGTGCGGGGGATAACAACTCCATTACCACGGCTATCCGTCCTTTCGCTATCAACGGCGAGCTTTTTTCACCAAAGACTTCCTGCATTCTCACCGACAACACCGGATCATACCCAACTTGATAACGAATTTTTTTTCGTGTACCCGTTGGCAAAAGATGATGAGTGGGTAACCATTCGTCTAATTGCTGATTCAATGGCCAAGCTAAATAGGCATTCAGAGCTTCAATAATCGGTACTTGCTGCAAAGCCTTTCCAGAACGAATACCGATGAGATAAGGCGCTAACCAATCTGCCAGATGATTCAATAACCCTTCATCGCTCATATCAGGCCATGCCTCTTCCGGCAGCCATTGGCAAGCGCAGCGCACCCGCGCAAGCCATTCTTGGCTAGCACTATCCCAATGTAATACCGAAAGCCCTTGGCGCTGGACAAAATTAAGTAAAGCCTCGGTGATTTTTTCAGATTCAGGGGCAGGAAGCACTTGCCGAGCAATCAGTAACTTACCGAATCGCTGTTGCTTTTCCGCAACAAAGCGCTGGGATTTATCATCCCAATCAACCCACTCCTGCTCGATAAGACGCTCACAGTGATCGGTAACTAATGATTGAATATCAACCTGCAGAGCCGTAAAAATTTGACTTGCTTGCTGCTGGCCACGCAACAAATCCAGCGCAAGCAAATATTGACTACTGGCAAGAGGATGATCATCAAAGGTAAAGGCACCATGACCATTAGCTAAAACATATTGCCCATGACGCCCCCGTTGCTGGGCTAAACGATCAGGAAACGCAAAATAGGCAACACTGGCCAGCAATCGTTCATCCACATCTGAAAGACAAAAACGAGTGCTTAATAGACTCGCTAATGAGCTCGCTCGCTGATCCAATCGGGAAGATTGGCGGTGTAACCGCTGCTGCCAACGATGCAGACTGTGCTGAATATCCAATACTTGCCGTTCAGGCTCCTCCAATAAGGCCGTTAATGCCACAGCCGTCGATAAATAAGCGGGGCTTTGAGTTGCCGCCCAAATGAGCATGGCTGCTAGTCTAGGCTCAACACCTAATTGATGGGCTTGTTTTCCCGCGCTAGTCAGTTGCCCCCGCGTATCCAGTAATTGTAAATCAGCCAACAACGCTTGAGCTTGCTCAAGCGCCGATGGAGGAGGCACATCCAACCATAATAAATCACTGGCTGACTGCGATCCCCATTGGGCAAGTTCTAAAGCCAGCGAGGCTAAATCACTGTGTAAAATTTCTGGTGGTGGTGTGGATGGCTGCTGCTTCAACTGCGCTTCACTGTACAGTCGCACGCATAAACCAGGCTCTAAACGCCCCGCACGCCCGGCTCTTTGCTGAGCCGAAGACTGACTAATTCTGACCTGTTCTAGGCGAGTAATACCCGTTTTCAAATCAAAACGAGCTCGCCGCTCAAGCCCTGAATCAACCACTAAGCGAATGCCCTCAATGGTTAATGAGGTCTCGGCAATATTGGTCGCTAATACCACTTTACGTTGACCACTCTTGGCAGGAAGCAGCGCTTGTTGTTGCTGATCAAAAGGCATCTGACCAAATAAGCCATGCACGCTAATCTCGCTAGGCAAGTCGCTGAGCCGCTGTTGTAACTGAGCAATACTGGCCGCACTGGGTAAAAATGCCAGTAACGATCCGCTGTGCTGGGTGAGTAAGCCACGGATCTGCTGCTCCATCACCGCCTGCCAAGTTTGATTGGCCGATAGCGGACGATAGTCAACAGTGACGGGATAACTGCGTCCTTGTGATTCAAGGTAACCAGCGCGAGGCAATAGCGTTTGTAATGCAGAGCTGTCTAAAGTTGCTGACATAACAACAATTTTCAAGTCATCACGCAATGCCATTTGCACTTCCAAACTGAACGCTAAGGCGGTATCCGCGTGGAGACTGCGTTCGTGAAATTCATCAAAGATCACTAAATCGACACCACTTAACTCTGGATCGTGCTGAATCATCCGCGTCATGATCCCTTCAGTGACGACTTCTAAGCGAGTCTGTGCACTAACCTGACTCTCACCACGCACTCGATAACCCACCGTTTGGCCAACCGACTCACCCAATTGCTGTGCTAAATAATAGGCAATATTACGCGCGGCCAGTCTGCGCGGCTCCAGCATAATGATCTTGCCGTCGATCAGATTAGCCTGCAAAAGTTGTAACGGAAAACGGGTCGATTTTCCTGCCCCAGGAGGCGCTTTAAGGATCACTTGATTTTGCTGTTGGATAGCACGAAGTAATTCAGGAATAACCGCATCGATAGGTAAAGCTGACAAAATAGCGTCCTTCTCAAAAAGCAACGCAGTATTGTACATAAAAACAGTAGTGAAACCCAACTAACTTACTTTCAGTACATTATGTTGTGTCTCGAAAGTAAACCTTTTACAAACAGTAAAAAGCCAGACGCGATAAGTATGATTGATGGTCAATCCGAATCACTCAACGTGCCTTTAGATTGTTTTTAACGTATAAAATAAGCCTTTCCCTTATCAAACTGGTTATCGGATGCAATTTATCCCTGAGCTACACAGCGCCATCTTAATCAAACGCTACAAACGTTTTTTAGCCGATGTCCAATTAAACGATGGCTCAATCATGACTATCCACTGCGCCAACACAGGGGCAATGACCGGCTGTGCTCAACCCGGCAGTCGAGTATGGTATTCCACCTCCGACAATCCTAAGCGTAAATATCCACACAGTTGGGAACTCACCGAAACCCTCTCCTCTCAACAGATTGTGGTGAATACCTTACGAGCCAATCAATTGGCATTGGAAGCGATTGAAAACGGGACGATTAAGGAGCTACAAGGCTACCCTCAGCGACAGAGCGAAGTAAAATATGGCCAAGAAAATAGCCGAATTGATCTCTTGCTTAGTGGTCCAGATTTACCAAACTGTTATGTAGAAGTGAAAAGTGTCACCTTACTTGATGATCCTTCTCTCAATCATCACGTAGGAAAGCCATCTGTCGGTCAAGGTTATTTCCCAGACGCGGTAACCTTACGAGGACAAAAACACTTACGTGAACTGACCGAAATGGCCAAAAATGGGAGTAGAGCAGTACTTTTATTCACTGTTTTGCATTCAGGGATTGAAAAAGTCTCTATCGCTCACCATATTGACGCGAACTATTCACAATTGTTAACCATGGCTCAAGAAGCCGGTGTCGAAGTACTGTGCTATAAAGCGCAACTTTCACCACGAGAAATCCAATTAGTATCGCCAATCGAGTTTGTGCCTTCACAGTAAAAAAATGATGACACCTTCACATTGACGATAAGTTTACGATTGAGTATTTGCCTCGGCCCCTTCTTTTTGCTATAGATACCCGCCTCAAATTAACTGCTCTCGCAGTTGACTAGGTGTTAGTAGGAGATGCTGTATGCCAGAATCCAAAAAGAAAACGCTAGGCACCCTAGCCATTGCAGGTGTTGAGCCGTATCAGACCAAACCCGGTGAAGAGTATATGTCGCCGGATCAGATCGCTCATTTTACTAAAATTTTAGAAGCTTGGCGTAACCAGCTTAGGGAAGAAGTCAGTCGCACCGTTCACCATATGCAGGATGAAGCAGCAAACTTTCCCGATCCCGTGGATCGCGCGTCTCAGGAAGAAGAATTCAGCCTAGAACTGCGTAACCGTGATCGTGAACGTCGCTTGATCAAAAAAATTGAAAAGACGCTCGATAAGATCAAAGAAGACGATTTCGGCTTCTGTGAATCTTGCGGTGTTGAAATCGGTATTCGCCGTTTAGAAGCTCGTCCAACGGCAGACTTGTGTATCGATTGTAAGACACTGGCAGAAATCAAAGAAAAGCAGATGATGGGCTAACCACAGTCGCAACGCTGATTGATGATAAAAAAGGAGCACCATGCTCCTTTTTTATTGGCGGTGATTTGCTTACTATTGCAAGCTAGCGCGGTTACTCTGCCGCAGCTATTTCCGACTCAACGGACTGTATTTTTTACTACATTTAACTGTTATCACTATGAATTACATCGGTCGCTTTGCTCCCTCACCTTCTGGTCCACTGCATTTTGGTTCGCTGATTGCCGCGTTGGGCAGTTATTTTCAAGCCAAAAGTCAGCAAGGGAAATGGCTGGTGCGCATAGAAGATCTCGACCCGCCACGAGAAATGCCCGGCGCGGCACAATCGATCTTACAAACACTGGAAGCCTATGGCTTAACATGGGATGGTGAAGTGGTTTATCAAAGCCAGCGGCACACTCTCTATCAAGACCAAATCGATGCTTGGCTTAAGTCAGGGCAAGCTTATCGCTGCCAATGCACTCGCCAACAGATCAAGCAAAGCGGTGGATTTTATACTGGCACTTGCCGAGGGGTATCCCTCAATCCACATCAGCCTTGTGCGATTCGTCTACGCATGGACCACCCAACTTATCAATTTACCGATATAAAACAAGGTAACCTCACCATTCCTAAGCCATTAGCAGAAGAAGATTTTATCATCAAACGTCGTGATGGCTTATTTGCTTATAATCTCGCCGTGGTCATTGATGATATCGCACAAGGCGTCACTGAAGTGGTCCGTGGTGCCGATTTGATTGAGCCAACCGGGCGACAAATTAGCCTGTATCACACTTTACAACAAAAGCCGATTCGCTACTTACATTTACCATTGGCGATGGATGGTAACGGGAATAAACTCTCTAAACAAAATCACGCCCCAGCGATTGATATTGATCATCCCAAACCGACGTTGATTCGCGCGATGCAGTTTTTAGGCTTTGCGATACCGGACGATGTTATCGATGCTCAGCTCGACGAAATCATTCATTGGGGGAGTCAACATTGGCAAGTCGCGCAGCTCCCTGAAGCGACAAAGATCACACCGTGATTCTCAAACGGCGCTATCTACGCTATTATTAGCCGCAATTCGGCCCATTTAAGCCACAACAGGTGCACCACAACGCTTGAATAGCCAACACCAATCATTGTCAGATGCACATGAATAATAATGAATTAGAAACACGCGAACCTCGCGTATACCCAGAGCTTGCGCTCAACGTAATCACTCGCCAAGAGCATAATATCTCTCGGCAGTTGATTAGCGAAAATGCTTTAAAAGTCTTGTACCGCTTACACGGTGCCGGATTCGATGCTTATTTAGTTGGAGGAGGTGTGCGTGATTTATTGCTCAACCATACTCCAAAAGATTTTGATATTGCCACCAATGCGACCCCAGAGCAGATCCGTCAGCTATTTCGTAATTGTCGCCTGATCGGCCGCCGCTTTCGTTTAGCACACATCATGTTTGGTCGTGACGTGATTGAAGTCGCTACTTTCCGTGGTCATCATCAAGAGATCAATCAACACATCGCAGCGCAGTCAGAAGCGGGCATGCTGTTGCGCGATAACGTGTATGGCACCATCGATGAAGATGCTGAACGCCGTGATTTCACGGTCAATGCGATGTACTACAACATTGCTGACTATAGTATTCATGATTATGCTGGTGGTATTGAAGATCTCGATGATAAGTTGATCCGCTTAATCGGCGATCCACAAACTCGCTATCGTGAAGATCCGGTGCGCATGCTGCGCGCGATTCGTTTCGCCGTTAAATTGGATTTTGATATCGAAGAAGATACCGCCGCCCCGATTGAAACGCTGGCTCCACTATTAAAAGAAATCCCTTCGGCACGCTTGTACGAAGAATCGCTGAAAATGCTGCAAAGTGGTCATGGTTTAGAGACCTATCATTTGATGCGTGAGTACAACCTGTTCCAACAGTTATTCCCGCAGGTTGCTGAATACTTTACTGAAGATTACTCATCACAAACTGAGCAGATGCTTGATTTGGTGCTTGACTCTACTGATTTACGTATCGAAGAAGGTAAACGCATCAATCCGGCCTTTATGTTTGCCGCATTTCTTTGGTATCCAATGGTCACGATCGCTGAACAATTAATGGCATCCAAAGCGCTTAATTTTTACGATGCGGTGATGGAAGCAAGCAACGATATTCTCGACCAAGTCGTTAAATCGATTGCAATTCCGCGTCGCCATACCACGACCATTCGAGAAATTTGGCAAATGCAGTTGCGTTTACCTCGTCGTAACGGCAAACGCGCCTTCCGCTTATTAGAGCTCAATAAGTTCCGCGCTGGCTTTGATTTCCTTGAAATGCGTGGTGAGATTGAAGGCGGCGACGTGCAAAAACTCGCGAAATGGTGGCAAACATTCCAAAATGCTGGTCGTAATATGCGCCAAGCTATGGTCAATGACTTAGACAGTGCGGATAGTGATGGCCCCAGCACTCGTCGACGTAAACCGTCCACTCGTAAGCGCAAACCTAAGGGAAAAACAGCGCTATGACCATCGCTTATATTGCGGTAGGCAGTAATTTAGCGGAGCCCATATTACAAGCAAAACAAGCGATTGAGGCACTCAAACAGTTACCGCAATCACAGTTTATTGCCGCCTCATCGCTGTACAGTAGTACACCAATGGGGCCCCAAGATCAGCCAGAATACATCAATGCTGTTGTCGTAATTGATACTCAGCTCAGTCCATTAGCTCTGCTAGATTGCACTCAAGCAATCGAACAAGAGCAAGGACGTGAGCGTAAAGCTGAACGTTGGGGGCCAAGAACGCTCGATTTAGATATCCTTCTCTATGGCGATGAGATCATCGATTCACCACGCTTAACGGTACCTCACTATGGTATGAAAGTGCGTGAATTCGTACTTTACCCCCTAGATGAGATAGCCCCTGATTTATCTCTCCCTGATGGAACTAAGCTGAGCGATCTACTCTCCGAGGTTGATCGTAATGGACTTAGTATTTGGCACTCGCCAACCTGAGTATAAGGACATCCTATGAAAAAAATAACCATTAACGACCTGATGAACTGGAAACAGCAAGGCCGTAAATTTCCAACGGTTACCGCCTACGATGCGAGCTTTGCTCAATTGTTTGAAAGCCAAGAAATGCCCGTGTTACTGGTCGGTGACTCTCTAGGTATGGTACTGCAAGGGCAAAATGATACGCTGCCAGTGACTATTGCCGATATTGCTTATCATACGCGCTGTGTGAGAGCCGGGAGTCCAAATTGCCTACTGATGGCAGACATGCCCTTCATGAGTTACGCTACACCTGAGCAAGCGTGTGAGAACGCCGCTCAGCTGATGCGTGCTGGAGCCAACATGGTCAAGATTGAAGGCGGCGACTGGTTGGTTGAGACGGTCAAAATGCTCACTGAACGCGCTGTTCCAGTCTGCGCTCATTTAGGGCTTACCCCTCAATCAGTCAATATTTTTGGTGGTTATAAAGTACAAGGTCGAGAGCAAGACAAAGCCGATCGTATGGTGAAAGATGCGATCGCCTTACAAGACGCAGGGGCACAACTGATTGTATTAGAGTGTGTACCCGCAGCATTGGCAAAAAGAATCACCGAGTTACTTGATGTTCCGGTGATTGGCATTGGTGCTGGTAATAGCACGGATGGACAGATCTTAGTGATGCACGACATGTTCGGTATCTCGGCCAATTATATGCCAAAATTTTCCAAAAATTTCCTCGCAGAGACAGGAGATATGCGCCAAGCGGTCGCCAAATATATGGCTGATGTGTTAAGCGGCGCGTTTCCTGATGATGCACATACTATTGCCTAAAGGAGTAATCCATGCAGACTTTTGCTGATATTTCAGCTCTTCGCGAGCAGATAAAACAGTATAAGCGTGATGGTCGCCAAGTGGCTTTTGTGCCAACCATGGGCAATTTACACGAAGGTCATTTGACCTTAGTTCGTAAAGCCCGTGAATTGGCTGATGTTGTCGTGGTTAGCATTTTTGTCAACCCAATGCAGTTCGAACGCGCCGACGATCTTAATAACTACCCACGCACTTTAGATGACGATCTTAGTAAGTTGAATAGTGAAGGCGTTGAGTTGGTCTTTACTCCGACTGCCGAGACGATCTACCCCAATGGACTTGATAAACAAACCTTTGTTGAAGTCCCAGGGCTTTCTCAGATGCTGGAAGGAGCGTCCCGTCCAGGTCACTTTCGTGGTGTGGCAACGGTCGTTAATAAGCTGTTTAATATCGTTCAGCCTAACATCGCCTGTTTTGGCGAAAAAGATTATCAGCAGTTAGCCGTTATTCGACAAATGGTTCAAGACTTATGTCTAGACATTGAGATCGTCGGTGTCGCTACCGTACGTGAAATGGATGGTTTAGCGATGAGTTCGCGTAATAATTTATTAACCATTGATGAACGTCAACGAGCTCCCGTACTCGCCCGCACGATGCGTTGGATAAGCAGCACCATCCGTGGTGGTCGAGATGATTATCCTTCGATCATTGAAGATGCGATTGATCAATTACGAGCAGCGGATATTGAGCCTGATAATCTGTTTATTCGCGATGCGCAAACCCTATTACCGATCAGCGCAGAGAGTAAACAAGCGGTCATTTTAATGGCGGCTTTTTTAGGTAAAGTCCGGCTGATTGATAACCAAGTGGTTGATCTTAACGCTGATACCAAAAGTAGCAGTGAAGAAGAATAACCCTTGGCCCTCGGTATATTGAGCGCGATTCTCTAAATAAAAAGGTCAACCTGCTAAGGGTTGACCTTTTTATTCGCGCCTTACCTCTCGGTGATAGCCACCGATAATACTCATCGATAATAGTGATTAACTGCGTAATCCTTTACCTTTACTCACTAAGTAATGAGCAATCGAATAAAGGACGATAATAAATACCGCCAAGACGCTAAATGAAGTCACAACATTAACATCCGAAACGCCTAAGAAACCGTAACGGAACGCATTCACCATATAAACGATCGGGTTAATTTTCGATACCGCTTGCCAAAAGTCCGGTAATAAACTGATCGAATAAAAAACACCGCCCAAATAAGTCAATGGCGTAAGAATAAACGTTGGGATGATCGAAATATCATCAAAGGTTCGAGCAAAAACTGCGTTAATTAATCCGCCTAAAGAAAACACAATCGATGTCAGAAAAACCGTTGCGCAGATAATACCCCAATGTTCGATTTGTAAATTCACAAAAAACAATGAAACAAAGGTCACTAATGCACCAACCAACAGACCGCGTACCACTCCCCCCATGACGTAACCGGCAATGATCACGTAGTTCGGTACTGGCGCCACCAATAACTCTTCAATATTCTTTTGAAACTTAGCACTAAAAAATGACGAAGCCACATTAGAATACGAGTTGGTGATCACCGACATCATGATAAGACCAGGAACAATATATTCCATATAGCTAAAGCCATTCATCTGACCAATGCGTGAACCGATCAAGTTACCGAAAATCACAAAATACAGGCTCATGGTAATCACGGGAGGCACCAGCGTTTGCACCCAAATACGAGTGAAACGGGTAATTTCTTTGCGCAGTAGACTACAAAAAGCCGTCCAATAAATCGCGTACATTAGTTATCCCCTTGATTGGAATCACGCACTATCGTGACAAACAACTCTTCTAGGCGGTTGGCCTTATTACGCATTGAACGTACGCTAACGCCTTGTTGAGTTAACTGTTGAAAAACGGCATTTAAGCCTTGGCTTTTATCCAGTTCAATTTCTAAAGATCCATCAACCATGCGCTGAGAGATCACTTGGGATAACGGTTGCACTTTCTGCTCATCATCGATATCGAGAATAAACGTCTCGACACTCAGTTTACCCAACAGTGCCTTCATGGTGGTGTTTTCAATCAACTCACCACGATGAATAATACCAATATTACGACAGAGCATTTCCGCTTCTTCCAGATAGTGAGTAGTCAGAATAATGGTAATGCCCTGTTCATTAATTTTTTTTAAAAACTCCCACATCGAGCGACGCAGCTCAATATCAACCCCCGCGGTTGGCTCATCTAAAATCAGCAGTTGTGGCTGATGCATCAAAGCTCGAGCAATCATTAAACGCCGTTTCATGCCGCCGGAGAGATTACGAGCACGCTCTTTGCGCTTATCCCATAAATCCAGTTGGCTGAGATAAGTTTTCGCTCGCTCTTTCGCTAAGCTCTTCGGCACGCCGTAATAGCCCGCTTGCTGAATAACAATCTGCTCTACGGTTTCAAAAGGGTTAAAGTTAAACTCCTGCGGGACCAGCCCCAAATACTGCTTAGCCTGTTCAAGATGAGTATCGATATCATATCCAAATACGTTAACTTGGCCTGAGGTTTTATTCACCAGAGAAGAAATAATACCGATAGTAGTCGATTTACCTGCCCCATTTGGCCCGAGTAACGCGTAAAAATCGCCTTTTTTTACCGTTAAACTAATGCCTTTCAATGCTTCAAACCTACCTTGATAGGTTTTACGCAACTGATCAATTTCTAATGCATACATATTAATTACAGACTCTAGGCTATGACGATAACAACATCTCTAGATGTGCTGGCGAGATGACGTTTTTTCAACCCCTTACATTAGGAAATAATAAAATATCCCCCCATCACTACCATTGCCTCAAATAAGCCGTAGAGAACAAGATTATTTTGCATAAAAACCACTATGATAAACTGCTCAGATGAGTAATCTATCTGCTAATTTATCAGAGAATCGTGTAAGCACATTGTGTATAGTTGGCTCAGTTAATAAAGGGAACGAAGATGCCAGTACTTAAACAGCTTTTTGAAAATAACTCTCGTTGGTCAGAGTCAATCAAATCCGAACGGCCAGAATACTTCGCAAAGTTAGCCAAAGGACAGAACCCCGATTTTTTATGGATTGGTTGCTCGGATAGCCGTGTCCCAGCAGAACGCTTAACTGGATTGTACTCCGGAGAGCTGTTTGTTCATCGTAATGTCGCCAATCAAGTGATTCATACTGATCTTAACTGTCTGTCGGTGGTGCAATATGCGGTCGATGTACTAAAAGTGAAGCACATTATTGTCTGTGGTCATTACGGCTGTGGCGGTGTGACGGCAGCGATCGATAATCCTCAATTGGGCCTAATCAATAACTGGCTGCTGCATATTCGCGATTTGTACTTTAAGCATCGTCACTATTTAGAGCAGATGCCAGAGAAAGATCGCTCAGACAAACTGGCAGAAATTAACGTGGCAGAGCAAGTCTACAACCTAGGTAACTCCACCATCATGCAAACCGCTTGGTTACGTGGTCAAGACGTTGAGCTGCATGGTATGGTCTATGGCATTGAAGATGGAAAGCTTGAGTATTTAGGTCTACGCTGCGATTCTCAAGAACTGGTTGACGGAAGCTATCATAAAGCGATGGAGAAGATCCTTAATCCACAACATCAGCTATTGTGTCGTTAAATAATAGCTAGGATGCGCTTTAAGCGATGAGGTAATGCCCACATGATAGTGGGCATACTTTTAGGTGAAGATTGGTATTACTCTTGCGGTACGACTTTACCAATATAAGGCAAATGACGGTACTTCTGCGCATAATCAATACCGACCCCCACCACAAATTCATCAGGAATTTCAAAACCGACCCATTGAACATCGACGTGAACTTCACGGCGTGACGGTTTATCCAATAAAGTACAAATGTTGATAGAGTTAGGCTCACGCAGCGCTAAAAACTCCTTGACCTTAGTTAGGGTATTGCCAGTATCGATAATATCTTCAACCAGTAAAACGTCTTTACCTTTGATGTCATCATCCAGATCTTTCAAAATTCGTACATCACGCGAACTTTGCATGCTATTGCCGTAACTTGATGCTGTCATAAAATCGACGTGATGAATTTTATCAATCGCACGAGCTAAATCGGCCATAAACACAAATGAACCGCGTAATAATCCAACCAAGACTAAATCTTCGCTATCTTGGTAATGCTCAGTAATCTGTTTACCTAATTCACGAATGCGTTGCTGAACATCGTGCTCAGAAATCATCACTTCTACTGTATGTTTCATACCTATCTCATGGGTTAGAGCGACATTCGACACCAGTGTGCAGCCTATCGCAGGTTGGTTCGGCCCGTATAATAACATCGCCGACGCGAGGTGTTAACCTTTCACCACCTTACTGCGCATAATGACGCGACTAAAACACTCATCCTCTTTAACGCTCTGTTTTCCCTCACCTATTAAAATCAGAATAGTAAACATCATTCGCTAAACCATCAATAAAACTCATTGAATGACAAGTCATTTCATAACAAAGCGCACTTTTTACCCACAACGTATTGACCTGAAACATATGCACCATTACACTCATACGGTTTTTTAAACAAATTATAAAAAAATCATTAGCGTAACTAAATACGCAACAACTCAGTCAATTGGCAAGGAAAACAACTATGGACGCATCTATTGAGAAACGCCCTAGAACAAGGCTATCTCCACAAAAACGTAAACAGCAACTCATGGAAATCGCGCTAGAAGTCTTCGCGAAACGAGGGATCGGCCGCGGCGGTCATGCAGATATTGCTGAGATCGCTCAGGTCTCAGTAGCCACAGTATTCAATTACTTCCCGACCCGTGAAGATCTCGTCGATGACGTTCTCACTTTTGTGGTGCGTGAGTTCTCTAATTTCTTAACTGACCATATCGATCTCGATTTGCATGCAAAACAAAATATGCACAATATCGCGTCTGGTATGGTGAGTTTGGCTATCGACGACTGTCACTGGTTAAAAGTATGGTTTGAGTGGAGCGCCTCTACGCGTGATGAAGTATGGCCACTCTTTATGTCGAGTAATCGTACCAATCAATTGCTAGTGAAAAATGTCTTTTCAAAAGCGATTGAGCGCTCAGAGGTATGCAATAAACATAACCCTGAAGATCTTGCTACCCTGTTTCACGGCATCTGCTACTCGCTGTTCGTTCAAGCCAATCGAGCGCGTGATGAGTCCGATATGCAGAAACTGGTTAATAACTATTTAAATATGCTCTGCATCTATCAAGGCGATCGCGCAGTAGCTATTTAGTGAACCATAGCTGAATGCCGTGAGGTCAACATCCGGTAGATAGCAAAAAGCCGCTGAATGATTCAGCGGCTTTTATTATTCAAAAACGATCAATTACTTTTTCTTTTTGGCTTTCGCGTTTGGTAGGTCAGTAATTGTCCCTTCAAACACTTCAGCAGCCAGACCAACCGACTCATGCAGCGTTGGGTGAGCGTGAATCGTGAGCGCGATATCTTCTGCATCACAACCCATTTCAATCGCTAAACCAATTTCACCAAGCAGTTCACCACCATTGGTACCGACAATCGCACCACCGATCACACGATGAGTCTCTTTATCAAAGATAAGCTTAGTCATACCGTCTGCACAATCAGAAGCAATAGCACGACCTGAGGCAGCCCATGGGAAAGTAGCGACTTCGTAGTTAAGACCTTCCGCTTTCGCTTCTTTCTCAGTCTTACCAACCCAAGCAACTTCTGGCTCGGTATACGCGATCGATGGAATAACTTTTGGATCAAAGTAGTGTTTCTTACCAGAGATGACTTCAGCAGCGACATGGCCTTCATGGACACCTTTGTGTGCCAACATTGGCTGACCGACAATGTCACCAATCGCAAAAATATGTGGCACATTGGTACGCATTTGCTTATCAACATGGATAAAGCCACGTTCATCAACTTCAATGCCCGCTTTTTCCGCGTCCATCAGTTTACCGTTTGGCACGCGACCGATAGCGACTAAGACCGCATCATAACGTTCAGCTTCTGCTGGGGCTTTTTTGCCTTCCATTGACACGTAGATGCCATCTTCTTTGGCTTCTACAGCGGTCACTTTGGTCTCAAGCATTAAGTTAAATTTGTTCTGAATGCGCTTGGTGTACACCTTGACAACATCTTTATCTGCCGCAGGAATCACTTGATCGAACATCTCAACAACGTCAATCTTAGAGCCTAGAGAGTGGTAAACCGTTGCCATCTCAAGACCGATGATACCACCGCCCATAATAAGCAGTTTCCCAGGAACTTCTCTTAGCTCTAGGGCATCGGTTGAATCCCAAATACGAGGATCTTCATGAGGAATAAACGGCAATTTAATTGGACGAGACCCCGCAGCTACGATCGCATTATCGAAGTTAACCAGTGTCTTACCTTCTTCACCATCAACTTCAAGCGTATTCGGACCGGTAAATTTACCAAAGCCATTCACCACGGTTACTTTACGCATCTTGGCCATACCGCCAAGACCGCCCGTTAGCTGGTTAATGACTTTTTCTTTCCATAAACGAACTTTATCAATATCGGTTTGTGGTTCACCGAACACAATACCGTGATCAGCGAGCGCTTTCGCTTCTTCAATGACTTTAGCAACGTGGAGTAGCGCTTTTGATGGGATACAGCCGACATTCAAACAAACACCACCAAGGGTGCTATAACGTTCAACGAGTACGGTTTCAAGACCTAAATCCGCACAACGGAAAGCCGCAGAGTAACCGGCAGGACCTGCGCCCAGTACAACAACTTGGGCTTTAATTTCTTTGCTCATTTCGACCTCTTATAGTCAATATCCCTAACAGGCTGAGTGGAGGGTTCTATCTTGCTTGATAATAAAGAATTTAATCAAACATAATGGTTTAAAACGATTATTTTTCAGACCGCAACAGTTTACAGAGATGTTAATGGTGTGAAAAGTAAATCCATTTAGCCTGTGAGCTAGACGACAATTCGCTGAATAAAAAACACTATATCAGCCAATTACAAGATAATAGTTGAATCAAGGCGACTGAAAAGCCGCCTTCACTCGCTAACTGCTTAT
This sequence comes from Vibrio sp. A11, assembly GCF_013048705.1. Lineage (NCBI taxonomy): Bacteria > Pseudomonadati > Pseudomonadota > Gammaproteobacteria > Vibrionales > Vibrionaceae > Vibrio > Vibrio sp. A11. The sequence goes on from NZ_VHSI01000006.1 coordinate 149,763, forward strand.
AATACTAAACGACGAATATCGCTTAGGCAGCCATTCAAGTACGTAATAAAGCGTGCACCTTCCGCACCGTCGATCACTCGGTGATCGTAAGACAGTGACAATGGAAGCTGTAAGCGTGGAGCAAATTCTTTACCGTTCCACACTGGCTTAATTTCCGACTTAGATACACCAAGAATACCCACTTCTGGTGCATTGACGATCGGCGTAAATGCCGTACCACCGATACCACCTAGGCTAGAGATAGTAAAGCAGCCACCTTGCATATCGGCAGCGGTCAGTTTACCGGCACGCGCTTTTTTCGAGACTTCAGCCAGCTCAGCTGAAAGTTCATAGATGCCTTTCTTATTAACATCTTTAAACACAGGTACCACTAGACCGTTTGGTGTATCAACAGCAATACCCACGTTAACGTACTTCTTGAGAATCAAGCTTTCGCCATCTTCAGACAATGAAGAGTTAAACGCTGGGAAGGCTTCTAGTGCTTTAGCGACCGCTTTCATGATGAACACCAGTGGGGTGATCTTCATACCAGTGTCTTTCTTCGCTTCAATCGCATTTTGCTCTTTACGGAAGTTCTCTAACTCAGTGATGTCCGCGTTATCCCATTGGGTAACGTGTGGGATCATTACCCAGTTACGGTGCAAGTTAGCGCCAGAGATCTTCTTAATACGAGAAAGTGGTTGAACTTCAGTTTCACCAAACTTGCTAAAGTCCACTTTTGGCCAAGGAAGAAGACCAAGCGCTGCACCATCACCTTTGCCAGAAGCGACCGCCGCTGATCCAGATTCAAGGCGTTTTAGCGCTTCTTTAACGTAGTTTTGTACGTCTTCTTTTAAGATGCGGCTCTTACGACCAGATCCTTTCACTTTAGAAAGGTTAACACCGAACTCACGAGCGAGACGACGAACCACTGGAGAGGCATGAGCGTATTCATGATTCTCTTGGAAGTCTGCTGTCGCAGCAGCGCTCGTTTGTGCTACTGGTGCAGCAGCGGCAGCGCTTGATGCAGAAGCTTGTACAGGAGCAGCAACCGCCACTTGCGCAGGAGCCGCGCCAGCCACTTCAAAGACCATGATCAGTGAGCCAGTAGAAACTTTGTCACCAGCGGCCACTTTAATCGCTTTCACTTTACCAGCAAAAGGTGCCGGAACTTCCATCGAGGCTTTATCGCCTTCAACGGTGATCAACGATTGCTCTTCTTCAACCATGTCGCCAACCGCAACCATGATTTCGGTCACTTCAACTTCATCGCCACCGATATCTGGCACTTGAACGTCTTTATCTGCTGCTGCGGCAGCCGGAGCTGCTGGAGCGCTAGCTTGAGCAACAGGCGCTGGAGCCGAAGCACCTGAACCAGCCACTTCAAACACCATGATCAAAGAACCCGTCGTCACTTTGTCACCAGAGGCAATTTTGATCTCTTTCACTGTACCAGCGAAAGGCGCTGGTACTTCCATCGAGGCTTTATCGCCTTCAACGGTGATCAACGATTGCTCTTCTGTTACCACGTCGCCGATGGCAACCATGATTTCAGTGACTTCAACTTCATCACCACCAATATCTGGCACTTGAACTTCTTTCAGTTCAGTAGCGGCAGGAGCGGCGGCCGTAGCAGCAACAGGAGCCTCAGCCACAGGAGCCGCTGCAGCGGCACCTTCAGCTTCAAACACCATGATCAAAGAACCCGTTGTGACTTTATCACCGACAGTCACTTTGATCTCTTTAACAATACCTGCTTGAGAAGCAGGAACTTCCATTGAGGCTTTATCACCTTCAACAGTGAGAAGCGATTGATCTTCTTCAACCTTGTCGCCAACGCTGACAAGAATCTCAGTAACTTCAACCTCATCGGCACCGATATCCGGTACATTAATTTCGATTGCCATTATTCTTTCCTACCTTCAATTAAGCGTATAGCGGGTTAGTTTTTTCGGTGTCGATATCAAATTTCTTGATCGCTTCAACCACTACCGATTTCTCAACTTCACCACGTTTGGCCAGTTCGCTTAGTGCTGCAACCACAACATAACCTGCATTCACTTCAAAGTGACGGCGAAGGTTTTCACGGCTGTCTGAACGACCAAAGCCATCTGTACCTAATACTTTATAAGACTCCGCTGGTACGTAAGCACGTACTTGCTCCGCATAGTTCTTCATGTAGTCGGTTGCAGCGATAGCAGGCTCTGTACCCATCACTTGAGCAATATAAGGTACTTTGGCTTCCGCTTCAGGATGAAGCATCGCATCACGCTCACACGCTTGACCATCACGAGCTAATTCGTTAAATGAAGTCACCGAGTAAACATCAGAAGCAACGCCATAATCGTCACTCAGAATTTGCGCGGCTTTGCGCACTTCATTCATGATGGTGCCAGAGCTCATCAACTGAACTTTCGCTTTTGAACCCGTGTAGGTTTCTAGCTTGTAGATACCTTTACGGATGCCTTCTTCAGCGCCTTCAGGCATTGCTGGCATTGCGTAGTTTTCGTTCATTAGCGTCAAGTAGTAGAACACGTTCTCTTGGTCGCCATACATACGACGAATACCATCTTGAATGATCACCGCTACTTCATAAGCGAAGGTTGGATCATAAGAGATACAGTTTGGTACTGTGCTAGCTAGAATGTGTGAGTGGCCATCTTCGTGCTGTAGACCTTCACCATTTAGCGTAGTACGACCCGCCGTTGCGCCCAATAGGAAGCCACGAGCTTGTTGGTCACCCGCCATCCATGCCATATCACCAACACGTTGGAAACCAAACATCGAGTAGTAGATATAGAACGGGATCATCGGTAGATCGTTGGTACTGTAAGACGTCGCCGCTGATACCCATGACGACATCGCGCCTAGCTCGTTGATGCCTTCTTGCAATACTTGGCCTGACGTCGCTTCTTTGTAGTAAGAAACGATATCACGATCTTGTGGGGTGTAGTTCTGACCGTGTGGGTTGTAAATACCAATTTGACGGAACAGACCTTCCATACCAAAGGTACGCGCTTCATCAGCAATGATCGGTACGATGTTTTTGGCAATATTCTTGTCTTTCAGAAGAATATTCAACGTACGTACAAACGCCATAGTAGAAGAGATGTCACGCTTTTGCTCTTCAAGTAGCGGTTTGAATTCTTCTAACTCAGGAATAATTAAAGGCTGAGTAAAGTTAGGCAAACGCTGTGGTGTATAACCGTGTAAGGCTTTACGACGCGCATGCAGGTACTCGTACTCTTTTGAACCTTCTTCAAGCGTTAAGTAAGGTAAATCGTTGATCGCTTCATCTGAAATAAGATCTTGTAAACCAAGACGATTACGCATTGTCAGAACATGAGTCATGTCCATTTTCTTGACTTGGTGCGCAATGTTTTTACCTTCCGCCGCTTCACCCATGCCATAACCTTTAACGGTTTTTGCTAGGATAACGGTTGGACGACCTTTAGTTTCTTGCGCATTCTTAAACGCTGCGAACAGTTTTGATGGCTCATGACCACCACGTTTCAGAGCAAAAATCTCATCATCAGTCATATCGGCAACAAGTGCTGCGGTCTCTGGGTATTTGCCAAAGAAGTGTTCACGAACGTAAGCACCGTCTTTCGCTTTGAACGTTTGGTAATCGCCATCGATGGTTTCATTCATCAATTGCAGTAGCTTACCAGAGGTGTCTTTCGCTAATAGTGCATCCCAGTTGTTACCCCAAATCACTTTAACCACATTCCAGCCAGCGCCTTTAAATAGGCCTTCTAGCTCTTGAATGATCTTGCCGTTACCCATCACTGGGCCATCAAGACGCTGCAAGTTACAGTTGATAAGGAAACATAGGTTATCCAGTTTTTCACGAGCAGCAAAAGAGATTGCGCCGCGTGATTCTGGCTCATCCATTTCACCATCACCAAGGAAAGCGTAAACGCGTTGCTCAGAAGTATCTTTAAGACCACGACCATCTAGGTACTTAAGGAAACGAGCTTGATAAATAGAGGCGATTGGACCCAGACCCATAGATACGGTCGGGAATTGCCAGAATTCAGGCATCAATTTCGGGTGTGGGTAAGAAGGCAGACCTTTGCCATCGACTTCCTGACGGAAGTTGTCCAATTGTTCAGCAGTCAGGCGACCTTCAACGAAGGCACGCGCGTAGATTCCTGGAGAAATATGACCTTGATAATAAACGAGGTCACCACCATCTTTTTCGTTAGGAGCACGGAAGAAATGGTTGAAGCACGTTTCATAAAACGCGGCAGAAGACTGGAAAGAAGCCATATGACCACCCAAATCAAGATCTTTCTTCGAAGCACGAAGAACAATCATGATCGCGTTCCAACGAATGATTGAACGAATACGTTTTTCAATCGTGGTGTCGCCAGGGTAAGCGGGCTCTTGGGCTGCAGGGATCGTATTGATGTAATTAGTGTTGATACCGGTTGGCATATCAACACCACCAAGACGAGCTTTTTCTAGAACTTCTTCTAGTAAAAATTGCGCACGCTCTACGCCTTCTTCACGTACAACGGATTCCAGGGCAGCTAGCCACTCCTGAGTTTCCAGTGCATCTACGTCATGCTTCATGTCAGACATGGCGATCTATCCTTCTGTTGGTTGGATTTATTTAGAACCGCAATGGACCGCTATTGCGGCTCATTACCCTGTTGGATGCGACGGAGAGAACGTTCACGTCGAGACTCTTCTCGGGTCAAATCCAACAATGTTTCTTCGATATAAGCTAAATGTGAGTGTGACATTTCTCGTGCTTTTTCTGGCTGACCAGAAACGATCGCATCCACGATATTAGCTCGGTGCTTAGTTACTTTCTCCTCCGCTTCGGGGCGGCGGCGTAATAATTTAAAATTTTGTAAAATATTTTGCTCAAGCAAAGGCGCAAGGCTACGAACGATATGCAGCAGCACCACATTATGAGTGGCTTCGGTAATCGCTATCAAAAAGGCCATGACCGTGCTGGCTTCTGCTTCGGTATCTTTCAAGTCTTGAACTTCGCTAATTCGCGCCAAACTGGTTTGAATACGAGCAAAATCTTCATCGGTACCACGCAAAGCGGCAAAATAAGCTGAAATACCTTCCAACGCATGGCGTGCTTCCAGTAAATCTAACTGTGTTTCCGAATGACTAGACAATAAATTTAGCAGAGGATCAGAGAAACTTTGCCAGATATGTTCACTGACAAAGGTTCCGCCACCTTGGCGACGCGTCAATAAACGTTTTGCTTCTAAACGCTGTATCGCTTCACGTATCGAAGGACGAGAAACCTCGAACTGTTTTGCCAGCTCGCGCTCCGGAGGGAGTTGCTGCCCTGGGGCTAATGTTCCTTCCACAATCAACCGTTCTAACTCTTGCTCTATCACATCAGAAAGTTTCGGCTGACGAATCCTTTGATAAGCCATAATTTATTGTTCTTCTACTGGTCATTTTTTGCAGGCAATTGGTAATACCAATTTCAAGTTGGGGTAGAAATTAACATAATTAAAACGCGAGTGTCCAGTCAAAAGTTGACCCAAATCATAGAACCAGCCAAGTTAAAACACTTTGATAACAACCGCGTATTAAAACAGCAATAGTATAGGTCAGACCAATTACAAATTAAGCCTAAGTCAATAACCTAATAAGGTCGTAGCGAAAAATAATAGCAATAGAGTGACCGGACTGAGTGTAGGTGAACTCAGTCCGGAATGAGAAGTTGGCGAGGATTATTTGGCTTCTAAGCAATCAATCAGTAACTGTAAAGACTGGTTGCCACGGAATTCGTTAATGTCGAGTTTATAAGCTAAGCGTACCGTTTTCACCGAAGCATCGGGCCAACGACGGAGATCAACATTAAAAGCAATACCATCAATCATGATATTGGTTGGATGACCTTTAAATAACGGTTCAAGCATTAATTTTAAGTGTTTTTCACCGACTAATTTTTGGTGGAGAACTTTAAACTCACCGTCAAACAGTGGATCAGGGAAGGCTTGTCCCCAAGGCCCTGCGGATCTTAATAACTCAGCGGTATGCATCGAGAACTCTTCTGGAGTTAACTCACCGTCACTGAGTACGATCCCTTTTAAGCTGGCTTCATCTAACTGCAAAGCCACTTCGTGCTCAAACAGCTGACGAAAACGCGGCAAGTTAGCTTCAGCAATGGTTAACCCTGCCGCCATCGCATGACCACCGAATTTGATAATGATCCCCGGATTCTGGGTATCAATTTTATCTAAGGTATCTCGCATGTGTAAGCTAGGGATCGAGCGACAAGAACCTTTAATTAATCCGTCGCCACCATCGGCAAAGGCAATCACGGGACGGTGGTATTTGTCTTTGACCCGGGAAGCTAAAATACCGATCACCCCTTGATGCCAATCTCGTTGAAATAACACTAACCCCTGTGGCAACGCGCTATTATCGGCAAACTGAAGACGCTCACAAAACGCCAACGCTTCTTGCTTCATCCCTTCTTCGATTTCTTTACGAGTTTGATTCAGGGCATCCAATTCGCTGGCCATACGCCGCGCGGCATGAATATTGTCGGTCAACAACAGTTCAACGCCAAACGACATATCATCCAACCGCCCTGCCGCATTAATCCTTGGCCCGAGCGCAAAACCAAAATCGGCAGCCACTAGTTTTCGCGCATCGCGTTTGGCAATTTCAATTAAGGCTTGGATCCCCGGACGGGCTTTACCTGCGCGAATACGCTGTAAACCTTGATGGACTAAAATCCGATTATTGTCATCCAGCGGAACCACATCAGCCACGGTACCTAATGCCACTAAATCGATCAATTCCATAAGTTTAGGTTCAGGGATGCCGTGTTTAATAAACCATCCTGACTGACGCATATGCACGCACAGTGCCATCATTAAGTAAAACGCCACCCCTACTCCAGCAAGCGCTTTTGACGGAAACGCACACTGCTGTAGATTAGGATTCACCATGGCATCGACCTCAGGCAAGACTTGTCCGGGTAAATGGTGATCGGTGACTAAGACTTGCAAACCATGTTGCTTGGCATAACGTACCCCTTCGATGGAAGAGACGCCATTATCCACCGTCATGATCATCTCTGCGCCCATATGTAAGGCTTGATCAACCACTTCAGGACTGAGTCCATAGCCATCTTCAAAACGATTAGGGACTAAATAATCAACATTACGGCTACCCAGCATTCTCAGCGCTAATACCGACAACGCGCAACTCGTGGCCCCATCGGCATCAAAATCGCCGACAATAATGATCCGCTTTTGCTGCTCAATGGCATTCAATAGGAGTGACACGGCTAGTTCAATCCCGTGCAGACTTTGGTACGAATGCAAAGATTTAGCGCTTTTCTCTAATTGCTCAACACGAGTAATACCCCGATTAAGATAAATACGTTTCAATAAATCGGGGATACTGTCAGGCAATAGGCTTAAATCGACTTCTGGTCTTCTGTGGATCTCGATCATAAAAATAATCAGGCTTGGACATGCCAAGCCTGTTTCCTCGTAATAAACAACGTCGTGAGATTAGCCTTGTTGAAGGCGTTGCAGTAATTGAGCTGCGGGTAAGTAGCCACCGATCATCTCACCGTTTGGTAAGAACATTGCTGGCGTACCTGAAATACCCAGCTCTTGACCTAATTGATAATGTTCAGCAATGGTCTGTTTACATTGAGCGATATTCCCTTGCGGGGTTAACGTTTTGCGCTCAATTTTCACCTCGTGCATGGCTTGCTTCGGATCGCTAGCACACCACATCGCCGCCATTTGCTCGGCAACGGGACCGGCAACGCCTTGACGAGGGAATGCTAAATAACGGATGGTGATCCCCAAATCATTGTAATCTTTAATTTGGCTATGCAAACGAACACAATAACCGCAGGTCGTATCGGTAAACACACTGACGACATAGCGCTCTTGAGGCGCTTTAAATTCAATTGTGCTCGATGCAACTTGTTGTAGTTTTTGTGCATTAATCGGCGCTTGGCGCTTGGCTAACACATCGACATAACTGCCGTCATCCTTCAATGCGTATAACGTTCCAGCAATAAAATGTTTACCGTCTGGTGAGGCATATAACACGCCACCGGGCGTTTGCACTTCGACCAATCCGCTGATCTCAGAAGCAACGATAGCCGTGACATCAATACCCAATGGGGCAAAACGTTGCTCAAACCCTGCTTTATCCAAACTTGGCGTTTGCTCTTTTGATTCCTGTGCATGGCATGCCATGGTGAAAAATGGTAAAGCAAAAAGCGTCAGACGGTGTAAAACCTTCATAAATAATCCTTTCTTTTAAGCCCTTGGATGGTGCTCACTGTGTATTTGTTTGAGTCGCTCAGTCGCAACATGAGTATAAATTTGCGTGGTCGATAAGTCACTATGACCAAGCAGCATCTGTACCACGCGTAAATCGGCACCATAGTTGAGTAAATGAGTGGCAAAGGCATGACGTAAAACATGGGGAGACAGCTTTTCGACATCAATCCCAGCAATCACGGCATAATATTTAATCCGATGCCAAAAGGTCTGCCGCGTCATTTGTTGCGCACGTTTACTTGGGAAGACCACGTCAGACGTATTGTCGCCCAGTAAATGTAAACGCCCTTGAGCGATAAACGTTTCAATCCATTCAATGGCATTTTCACCCATCGGCACTAAACGCTCTTTACCACCTTTACCGACCACCCGCACCACACCTTGACGTAAGCTGATATTTTCCATGGTTAACGAAATCAGCTCAGTTACGCGCAGCCCCGTTGCATATAACAACTCTAACATGGCTTTATCACGCAACTCCAATGGATCATTAGGATCCGGCGCATTCAACAGCGCTTCGACTTGCTCTTCACTGAGATCTTTCGGTAAACGCTGTGGCAATTTAGGGCTCACCAATAAGGCACTCGGATCGTCACTACGTACTTTTTCACGATGCAAATACTGAAATAAACGACGTAACGCCGAGAGCATTCTTGCTCGTGAGGTTTGTTTATAATCTTGATCGGTTAGCCAGCTCTGATATTCCAATAACCCAGCCAAGCTGATGAAATCTAATCGGTAATCGTGTTGCTCCATCCAGAGCAATAATTTTGTGAGATCATTGCGATAAGACATCAGGGTATTTTCCGCTAATCCTCGCTCCATCCACATCGCATCTAAAAACTGCTCAACCAGTCCATGGTCTGCCGACAATTGCTTTGACACCGCTTCTTCTCATTATTTATTAGATTTAGACCTCAACTTAATACCACAAAATAGTCGCCACTCCTAGGTGGCATCTCTGGTCGAATTGGGTATAGAATTCGTCCATCGTTCTAAACCATGAATAAGATTCTATGAAAATTGGCCTATTTTACGGTTCTACCACCTGTTATACCGAAATGGCAGCGGAAAAAATGCGCGCCATTATTGGCGAAGAATTATTGACCATTCATAATGTCAAGGAGACGCCACTAAGCAAAATGCGTGATTACGACCTGCTGATTTTAGGCATCTCAACTTGGGATTTTGGTGAAATCCAAGAAGATTGGAGTGCAATATGGGATCACATCGATGGCGTACCGCTAAACGACAAGTGCGTCGCATTGTTCGGCTTAGGCGATCAAGAAGGCTATGGCGAGTGGTATCTGGATGCGATGGGGATGCTGCACGACGAGATCCAGAAGAGCGGCGCTAAGCTTATTGGCTACTGGCCTAATCATGGTTACCATTTTGATGCCTCGAAAGCACTGACCGCCGATGGCGAATATTTTGTTGGTTTAGCACTTGATGAAGATTCACAATATGAACTCAGTGATGAGCGCATAGCCAACTGGGTAGAACAAATTCTCACTGAATATCAACAGCTCAATTAAAGCGATAGCTGCTGAAAAAAATAGCGCCAATCAAATACCAATCCTGGATCGGTTTTGCGTTGCGGAGCGATATATTGATGACCGGTGATCCGCTGCTGAGTGATTGCCGGATAATGCTGTTGCAAAGCCTTTGTTAAGCGTACCAATGATTGGTATTGCGCTGAAGTATACGGGACATAATCACTGCCCTCTAACTCGATGCCTATTGAATAATCATTACACCGCGCTTGACCCGCAAAGGATGATTGTCCTGCGTGCCAAGCTCGCCCAGAAAAAGGCACAAACTGCACGACCTCGCCATCACGGCGAATCAAACAGTGAGCTGAGACCTGCATCGTCGCAATGGTGGCAAAAAATGGGTGCGCGCTCGGATCCAATTGACCGGTAAAAAACTGTTCAATATAAGGCCCTCCGAACTGCCCCGGCGGTAAACTGATGTTATGCACGACCAATAGAGAGATGGGTTGTTGCTGAGTGCGCTGATCAAAAAAAGGCGACGGAACATGTCGAGCGACTTGATACCAGCCTGCTGGGTCAATCATCAATTTCACCTTATCGATTACACAAAATCCGTGATTAGTGGCTGAATTTCACGCCTAGTCAGCGTATCATTCCGACTCCGTTCGATAGCATATTAGATTAGATTCGCGATGAAAAACACCCATAACAGCCAACAACGCCTTGATTACCTTAAACAACAGCTTCCCTTAGATATTACGCGTGCGGTACGTGATGCACTAGAAGAAGATCTTGGTGGTAGTGTCGATCCAACGGCAGATATTACCGCCAGCCTGATCCCTGCCGATGCCCATAATGTGGCAACCATTATTACTCGCGAATCGGGTGTATTTTGTGGCCAAGCTTGGGCTGATGAAGTTTTTCGACAACTTGGTGGTGAAGTAGCGATAGATTGGCATGTGCAAGATGGTGACTCGCTCGAACCCAATCAAGTATTGTGCACGCTAAGCGGCCCTGCGCGCGCACTCTTGACCGGTGAACGTAACGCGATGAATTTTATCCAAACCTTATCTGGCTGCGCTACCGTTACCGCCCAATACGTCAAGCAACTGGAAGGCACCTCGTGTCGTCTATTGGATACCCGCAAAACGCTACCGGGACTACGTAATGCCTTAAAATACGCCGTCACTTGTGGTGGGGGCTTTAACCATCGTATCGGTGTATTTGATGCTTACCTGATCAAAGAGAATCATATTATTGCTTGCGGCGGGATCACACCCGCGATCACGACTGCAAAAGCGCTTAATCCGGGCAAGCCGGTTGAAGTGGAAACCGAAAACTTAGCCGAACTCGAAGAAGCGATTCACGCTGGTGCAGATATTATTATGCTCGATAATTTTACTCTGGAGATGATGCGTGAAGCGGTGCGTATCAACGCAGGACGGGCTGCTCTGGAAAACTCAGGTAATGTTACCTTAGTGACCATTCGCGAGTACGCGCAAACGGGGGTGGATTATATTTCCGTTGGTGCATTAACCAAACATATTCAAGCGTTGGATCTCTCAATGCGCCTAAAAGGCTAAAGGTTAAGCGGGTTTTATACCCCTGAAGCATCGCCTCAGCCTATCATCGAATTGATCTCAAACCACCATTGCCTCTTTATTAATCCCGATAAACACCAATTGCCACACTGTTTATCGGGATATCTTTAACTGACTCGCAGAATTTCAGCAACGACATTTCAACGCGGATGTAAAAACTGTCGTCTGACTCGAAACACATTTGTGTGACAGTTTTATTAATGCAACCAGACACTTATCCTAATTCGGTCTCAATAACTGACCATACCCAAGGATAATTCAGTCATGAAAACTCACTATACTAAACAACAAGGCTTTACTCTAATTGAACTGATGATCGTCGTGGCGATTATTGGCGTGCTAGCGGCAGTCGCTGTACCTGCTTATAAAGATTATGTCACCAAATCTCAAGCATCCTCTGCTATTGCCACATTGAAAGCACTACAAACCCCGGCTGAACTGCATATTCAAGAGTATGGATCATTAACTGCTCTCGGTGATTTAGGCACTTCGGCAACAGCGAATGGATTAGGCACATTATCAATTGGAGAAGATAAAGAAAGCATCGTATTTACCTTCGATAAGGGTGTATTGGATACCAAGAAAATTACTTTAGAAAGAGATAAGGACACTGGCTGGACATGTAAGGCTGATAAAGAGATAACAGATTTCGACATAAAATCTTGTAACACAACAAAATCATAATTTATCAATAATTTATGCTCACCAATCTCATCGCGATTTTGCGTCAGGCGCAACTACTTAGCCTGACCCAAGAAAAAGCGCTGGTCGAACATATCCAAGCTTCTGGCGCTAGCGCGCCGGAAGCTTTGTTGGATTTAGCGATCTTCGATAGCCAAGAGCTGAGCGAACACATCAGTCAGCTGTTCGCACTGCCGATCCAAAACCTCAGCGATTATGCCTACCCAGAGCTGTGCCAACAGCTCGGATTACGTGAGTTAATCATGCGCTACCAAGCGCTACCGATTGAGAATAATGGCTTGGTACTCACCTTAGCCATGGCCGATCCGACTCATCTGCAAGCAGAAGAAGAATTTCGCTTTGCCACCGGACTCGCGATTGAAGTGGTGTTGGCAGACTATAAAGTACTACAAGGGGCTATTCGCCGCTTATACGGACGCTCATTAGCTGGACATTCTGCGCAAGGCAAAGAGATCAGCCAAGACGAGCTAGCCAGCTTAGTCGATATTTCTGATGATGAGCAGCAACAAGTCGAGGATCTTAGCCAAGATGACTCTCCAGTGAGCCGATTTATTAACCAAATCTTGCTTGATGCGGTGCGTAAAGGCGCGTCCGATATTCACTTTGAACCTTACGAGTCCCTTTATCGAGTTCGTTTACGCTGCGATGGTATTTTGGTGCAAACCCAACAACCCGCCAGCCATTTAGGCCGCCGGCTAGCGGCGCGAATTAAAATTTTAGCGAAACTGGATATCGCCGAGCGGCGCTTGCCACAAGACGGGCGAATTAAACTGCGCCTCAATGCCACCACCGCGATTGATATGCGCGTTTCCACCTTACCCACCTTATGGGGAGAAAAAATTGTCCTCCGTTTACTCGATAGCAGCGCCACCAGTTTAGATATTGACAAATTAGGCTACAACGAGATGCAAAAGCAGCTCTATCTCAATGCTCTCAAACAGCCACAAGGGATGATTTTGATGACTGGCCCGACCGGCAGCGGCAAAACCGTTTCCCTTTATACTGGGCTAAGTTTATTAAATCGTGAGCAGGTGAATATTTCTACCGCCGAAGATCCGGTCGAAATCAATCTCCCCGGCATCAATCAGGTACAAGTGCAACCGAAAATCGGTTTTGGCTTTGCTAAGGCGCTGCGTTCTTTTTTACGCCAAGATCCGGACATTGTCATGGTCGGTGAAATCCGTGATGTCGAGACCGCTGAAATTGCCGTTAAAGCTGCTCAAACCGGGCATTTAGTGCTCTCCACGTTACACACTAACTCAGCAGCAGAGACCGTGATTCGCCTGGCTAATATGGGCATTGAACCTTTTAATCTCGCTTCTTCATTAAGCTTAATCATCGCTCAGCGCTTAGCACGCCGTTTATGTCCGAACTGTAAAGTCGCCAAACAACCAAACGTAACGGAACAACAGCAGTTTGACTTATCAGCCGATGACATTCTCTACGCAGCGGATCCGAACGGTTGCAGTGAATGCACCAAAGGCTACAGTGGCCGAGTCGGCATTTATGAAGTGATGGCGTTTAATAGCCAATTAGCTGAAGCGATCATGCAGCGCGCTTCCATTACTCATATCGAAGCCATTGCTAAAGCTAATGGTATGCAAACTTTACAAGAATCTGGAATAGAAAAACTCCAACAGGGGATCACCAGCATTGAAGAGCTGCAGCGTGTTCTTTACTTCTAATCGATTGGATTTCTCGCTATGACGCTATCTAAAGCACAAGAACTGAAAAATTATCGCTGGAAAGGCATCAATAGCTCTGGCAAAAAAGTGTCAGGGCAATTTTTAGCGATCAGCGAATTGGAAGTGCGCGATAAACTCAAAGATCAACATGTGCAGATTCAAAAGATCAAAAAAAGCAACCTCTCTTTGATCACTCGTCTCACTCATCGCGCCACAAACAAAGAGATTACCCTGCTGACTCGCCAACTCTCGACCATGCTCGCGACGGGGGTCCCCATTGTTCAAGCCTTAAAGTTAGTCGCTGATAGTCATCAAAAAGCAGAAATGAAATCGATCATCACTCAAATAAGTAAAGGCGTAGCAGCAGGGACGCCGATCTCAAAAGCAATGCGTACCGCCAGTAGCCTGTTTGACCCTCTTTACGTTGATTTGGTACAAACGGGTGAACAATCGGGTAACTTGGCGGAAGTTTTTGAGCGCCTTGCCACCTATCGAGAGAAAACCGAACAACTGCGCGCCAAAGTGATCAAAGCGTTAATCTATCCAGCGATGGTGATGTTGGTTGCGCTTGGCGTCTCTTACTTAATGCTTACCATGATTATTCCTGAATTTGAGCTTATGTTTCAAGGTTTTGGTGCCGAGTTACCTTGGTTTACTCAACAAGTACTTAAACTGTCGCATCTGGTTCAAGCCTACAGCTTAGTCTTTGTACTGCTCTGCATTGCCATCGTATTCGGTTTTAAACTTATCCGTAAAAAATCGTTCCAATTCCGTTTAAAAACCAGCCGCTTAGCACTCACTATACCGATTGTTGGTTGTATACTCTGCAAAGCGTCGATCGCCAAATTTAGCCGAACCCTCGCCACCAGCTTTGCGGCTGGGACCCCGATTCTTGATAGCCTAAAAACGACCGCGAAAACCGCAGGTAATCTTCATTTTGAAACGGCTATTCAACAAGTCTACCGAGATACTGCGGCAGGCATGCCAATGTATATCGCGATGCGCAATACCGGCGCTTTCCCAGAATTGGTTCTACAAATGGTTATGATTGGCGAGGAGTCTGGTAAGCTCGATGATATGCTGAATAAAGTAGCAACGATTTATGAATTCGACGTTGATAACACCGTAGATAATTTAGGTAAAATCCTTGAACCGTTAATTATTGTCTTTCTTGGCACAGTGGTTGGTGGGCTGGTTGTGGCAATGTATTTACCTATCTTTAACTTAATGAGTGTATTGGGGTAGTATACTCACTTTCGATGTTTTATCCCCAAATCACTGAAGAAGCAGATTGGTCATGATGAGTGATAAGCTCATCGCCTTGCTAAGCGCTCATTAAATATCAATAGGCTTAGCCCACCTCACGCCTACTCTAAGTTGAAAGGGAATAACATTCCTGCTGCTAACAAGAGCACCCTAAATGGACATTTTTTACTATATACCTTGGCTATTTCCCGCCTTAGCAACGCTATTGGGGTTAATCATTGGTAGTTTTTTGAATGTGGTGATTTACCGCTTACCAACGATGATGCAACGAGAATGGCGTCAAGAATGTGCCGATGCTTTTCCTGACTATGGCATCACACCCCCTGATGGCAAGCTCACGCTCAGTACACCTCGTTCAACTTGCCCTAAATGCCATACGCCTTTGCGCATAAGAGATAATATTCCACTTATCAGTTGGCTCTGCTTGCGAGGCAAATGCGCGCACTGTTCAGCACCGATCAGCGCTCGCTATCCGGCGATTGAGCTATTAACTGCCGTGAGCAGTTTGATCATTGCTCTGCACTTTGGCTTTAGCCCTTATAGTGTGGCACTGCTGCTATTTACTTATGTGTTAATTGCCGCCACCTTCATTGATTTGGATAGTATGTTGCTGCCAGACCAATTGACTCTGCCTTTACTGTGGGCAGGGATCAGCCTAGCACTGTTGAATATTAGCCCACTCTCACTCAATGACGCCGTGATTGGAGCGATAGCAGGCTATCTTTGCTTATGGTCGATTTATTGGCTATTTAAGCTACTGACCGGTAAAGAAGGTATGGGCTATGGTGACTTTAAGTTGCTTGCCGCGCTCGGTGCTTGGTTAGGTTGGCAATTATTACCGTTAATCGTATTACTCTCTTCACTGGTCGGTTTGGTGTTTGGATTGATTCAATTGCGTTTGCAAAAACAAGGCATTAATAAAGCTTTCCCGTTTGGTCCTTACTTGGCGATTGCTGGTTGGCTGGCGATGTTGTGGGGCGATAAACTGATCGCTTGGTATCTACATTCATTAGTAGGATAACGCTCATGACGCTGATTATTGGCCTAACTGGAGGCATCGCGAGTGGTAAAACCACTGTCGCCAATCTGTTTCAAGAACATTTCTCGATTGATATCGTTGATGCCGATATCATTGCTCGGCAAGTGGTTGAAGTCGGCACTCCGGGCCTGAGCGCCATCATCGAGCACTTTGGTGAGGATATTTTACAAGACGATGGCCACTTAAACCGCAGCGCCTTGCGTGAACGAATTTTTGCCGACCCTAAAGAAAAACAATGGCTTAACGCAACGTTACACCCACTGATCAACCAACAAATGGCCGAGCAATTAAAGCTCGTTACATCGCCTTATGGTTTACTCGTTGTACCGTTATTAATTGAAAATCAATTACAATCGATGGTTGATCGCGTGTTAGTGATTGATGTAGATGAACAGACTCAAATTTCGCGCACCATGGCACGAGATAAGGTGGATGAACAACAAGCTCGAGCGATCTTAGCCGCTCAAGCAACCCGAGCTGAGCGTTTAGCGATGGCCGATGATGTGATTAAAAATGGAGCAAAAAACCGACAACTTTTGCCGCAAATCACAGAATTACATCAAAAGTATCTGGTAATGAGCGGTACAAATCGGTGAGAATACAGGTAAATCAATCAAGGCCAGTTTCATGAGCACACATAAGTTTGAACATCCGCTAAATGAAAAAACGCGCATTTATTTACGCGTCGAAGCGCTGCTCAATCAAATGGATCGAGCCTGTCAAACGGCTGACGGTATTCAGCATCAGTTGCTGTTTCGTTCTCTCTTTGACCTGCTAGATATTTTTGAGCAGATGCAACTGAAAAGTGAATTAGCAAAAGATATTGAAAAACAGCGTCAAACCTACCGACAATGGATTGATATTGACGGTGTCGACCAACAGATGCTGACTAGCCTGTTACAAGAGATTGACAGTGTTCATCGCTGCCTATTAGCCGGCGAACGCTTCGGCCAATCGCTAAAAGATGATCGATTCTTAAGTACCATTCGTCAACGATTTAACCTCCCTGGTGGCTCTTGTTGCTTTGATCTTCCCGCTCTGCATTACTGGTTGCACTTATCATCAGAACAGAAGCAACTCGATATAAAACAATGGGTTGCAACCTTACAACCCCTATCTGATGCGCTTGCATTATGGTTAAAACTCACCAGAGAAACCGGGCATTTCCGAGCACGAATGGCACAAGATGGTTTCTACCAAAGCGACGCGGAAGACGCGAATATTCTCCGTTTATCGATTCCTTTAGAGTACGGCGTCTATCCGATGATTTCTGGTCATAAAAATCGCTTTGCCATTAAGTTCATTGATTTTTCTTCTGGTAAAGCCAGCAGCCGAAATATTCCTTTTGATCTTGCGGTGTGCTGCTAAATCCGTATCCTTCTGATTTGGTTTACCTACAGGATAGTGTCATGTCAAAAAAAATCACCGTGGTAAAGTGCCCCCAATGTGGCGATGATGTGCCGTGGAGCGCGCAAAGTCCTTTCCGGCCCTTTTGTAGTAAACAGTGTCAGATGATTGATTTTGGTACTTGGGCTGATGAAGAAAATACCATTCCTGGTGCACCCGATATGTCAGATAGTGACGGTTGGTCTGAAGAGCCGCTATAAGTCTCTCAGGGATAGAGGTTTAAAATACCCACCACCCTGAAGTAAATCTGAGCATAAAAAAATCCCCAGCAGATTGGCTGGGGATTTTTTATGCTCTTATTCTACAACCAACGAATCGGTAGGTTCTGCATCAATCTCTATTTGCGTCACCCGCTGTAATCCTCTCGGTAGCAGTGCCCCTCGGCGGCCTCGCTCACCTCGGAAATTATCTAAATCCGTAGGCTTTAAGCCTAACTTTCGCTTTCCAGCGTAAAGCGTAATCGATGATCCAGACGGAATAGCCAGCAAATGAGAAACCACTTCTTCTCGCGCTTTCGCTTTCGCACTAGGAATATTAATGATCTTATTGCCTTTACCTTTGCTTAATTGCGGCAGATCTTTGATTGGAAATAGCAGCATTCGTCCCTGATTGGTCACCGCTAAAATCTCATCATGTTGCAGATCATTGACGGCTTGTGGTGCCAGTAACTCAGAGTTATTCGGCAAATTCACTAAAGCTTTACCACTGCGATTTTTCGATAACAGATCCGAACCTTTACACACAAAACCATAACCGGCATCAGAACCGACCAACCATAGCTGATCGTCTTCACCCATAATTACTTGGCGAATCGAACTGCCTTCAGTAATGTTCAACCGTCCGGTAATCGGCTCTCCCTGACCACGAGCAGAAGGCAGAGTATGTGCTTCTAATGAGTAACTACGCCCATCACTGCCTAAAAAAGCCACCTGTTGATTGCTCTTCCCGCAAGCATGCGCGAGGTAGTTATCACCGGATTTATAGTTCAAGCTATGGCAATCAACCTCATGCCCTTTGGCATGACGTACCCAGCCTTTCTCTGAGATCACTACAGTGATCATTTCATTAGGCATTAGATCACGTTCGGTTAAGGCTTTGGCCTCTGCACGCTCAACAATCGGTGAGCGGCGATCATCACCGTATTTTTCCGCATCCGCTTTTAATTCTTTCTTGAGTAGCGTGTTCAAGCGTCGCTCAGAACCGAGCAACTCTTCTAATTTAGCGCGCTCTTTATCCAAAGCATCTTGCTCACCACGAATTTTGACTTCTTCAAGTTTTGCTAAATGGCGCAGTTTGGTGTCTAAAATTGCATCGGCTTGAATGTCGCTAATCCCGAACCGCTCCATCAAGATGCCTTTGGGTTCATCTTCTTGACGAATGATCTCTATCACTTCGTCAATATTGAGATAAGCAATCAACAAACCTTGTAGGATATGTAAGCGAGCCAAAACCTTATCAAGACGATATTGCAAACGAGCGCGCACCGTTTCACGGCGAAATTCAATCCATTCACTCAGAATCTGCGTTAAGCCTTTGACTTCAGGGCGATTGTTCAGGCCAATCATATTGAGGTTAACCCGAAAACTCTTTTCTAAATCAGTTGAAGCGAATAAATGATTCATCAAAGTATCGCAATCAACTCGACTTGAGCGCGGTACAATCACTATCCGTGTTGGGTTTTCGTGATCCGATTCATCGCGTAAATCTTCCACCATCGGCAGCTTTTTAGCGCGCATTTGCCCAGCGATTTGCTCCAACAGTTTCGCACCAGAGACTTGGTGCGGCAGCGCTGAAATAACGATATCCGAGCCTTCTTTATGCCATACCGCACGCATTTTGATGCTACCACGCCCGGTTTGATAGATTTTTTCTAAATCAGACGGTGGTGAAATTATTTCCGCTTCGGTTGGAAAATCAGGCCCTTTGACATACTGCATCAAGTCAATAAGACTGGCAGAAGGATGCTCGATGAGGTGAATCGTCGCCTCAACGACTTCACGGACATTATGGGGCGGAATATCGGTTGCCATACCAACAGCAATGCCGGTAACCCCATTAAGCAAAATATGTGGTAAGCGAGCCGGTAACATTTTCGGCTCTTGCATGGTGCCATCAAAGTTAGGCTGCCATTCCACCGTACCTTGGCCTAATTCACCCAATAGCACTTCGGCAAATTTAGACAACTTAGCTTCGGTATAACGCATCGCGGCGAACGATTTAGGATCATCCGGAGCCCCCCAGTTGCCTTGACCATCAACCAGTGGGTAACGATAAGAAAACGGCTGTGCCATCAATACCATGGCTTCATAACAGGCCGAATCGCCATGAGGATGATACTTACCCAGTACATCACCGACGGTTCGTGCCGATTTTTTGTATTTCGCTGATGCCGACAACCCCAGCTCAGACATGGCGTAAATGATCCGCCGCTGAACCGGCTTTAAACCATCGCCGATATAAGGTAAGGCACGGTCCATAATCACATACATAGAGTAATTGAGATAGGCGTCCTCGGTAAACTTGCGCAGCGGTAACTGTTCTACGCCCTCAAAACTGATTTCACTCGACATTCTATTGTACCTCGGCCATATCACCATTGCGTTGTAACCAACTGCGCCGATCGTCCGCGCGTTTTTTACCCAGCAACATATCCATCATTTCATCGGTCTCTTTATCGTCATCAATGGTTAACTGCACTAAACGACGGGTGTTCGGATCCATGGTGGTCTCACGTAATTGCAGAGGATTCATCTCCCCCAAGCCTTTAAAACGTTGGACGTTGATTTTGGCTTTTTTACTACTGAGACGTTCGATGATTGCCTTTTTTTCATTGTCATCAAGTGCATAGTGCACTTCTTTACCGCAATCAATCCGATACAGTGGCGGCATCGCCACATAGACGTGACCGGCACGAACCAAGGCACGGAAATGGCGAGTGAATAAGGCGCACAGCAATGTCGCAATGTGTAACCCATCGGAGTCCGCATCGGCTAAAATACAGACTTTACCGTAACGCAGCGCCTCTAAATCATCATTATCAGGGTCAATCCCCAAGGCGACAGAAATATCATGTACCTCTTGTGAAGCCAGCACTTGATCAGCCGAGACTTCCCAAGTATTAAGGATTTTACCGCGCAGTGGCATGATGGCTTGAAACTCACGGTTTCGCGCCTGTTTGGCACTGCCACCCGCCGAATCCCCTTCGACCAGAAACAGTTCTGTGCGGCTGAGATCTTGCTGAGAACAATCGGTTAACTTACCAGGCAGCGCAGGACCAGAAGCGATTTTCTTACGCACCACTTTTTTACTCGCGCGCATCCGGCGATGAGCATTGCTGATACACACTTCTGCCAATAGCTCAGCCAATTGTGGCTTTTCATTCAACCATAAGCTAAACGAATCTTTAACAACACTGGCAACAAACGAGGCGGTTTGGCGAGAAGAGAGTCGCTCTTTGGTTTGTCCTGCGAATTGTGGATCCTGCATTTTTATCGATAAGACATAGGCGCAGCGATCGAATACGTCCTCACCGGTAAGTTTGACTCCACGCGGCAACAAATTACGAAATTCACAAAATTCACGCATCGCATCAAGCAGCCCTTGGCGTAAACCATTAACGTGCGTACCACCTTGTGGAGTAGGAATTAAGTTCACGTAGCTTTCGGTAATTAAATCGCCACCTTCCGGTAACCAAATGACTGCCCAGTTTGCGGCTTCTGTCTCGGTTTTAAACTCGCCCGTAAACGGCTCTTCAGGCAATAAGGTATAACCTTTTACCCCTTCGGCAAGATAGTCTTTCAAACCGTCTTCATACAGCCAACGATACTCGTTATTGTTCACTTTATCGGTGAAAGTAATTTCTAGACCGGGGCAAAGTACGGCTTTGGCGCGTAAATTATTGACCAAACGCGAGACGGAAAAATTGGCAGAATCAAAATAACGCGCTTCTGGCCAAAAATGCACCGAAGTACCACGATTACGACGTCCACAAGTCCCAGTGACCGTTAAATCAGAGACTTTTTCACCATGTTCAAAGGCAATGTCATACACCTGACCGTCACGGCGAACCGTCACTTCAACCCGTTTAGAAAGGGCGTTAACCACCGAAATCCCCACCCCGTGTAAACCACCAGAAAATTGGTAGCTTTTATTGGAGAATTTACCGCCAGCGTGAAGCTTACATAAAATAAGTTCAACCCCAGAAACGTTCTCTTCAGGATGAATGTCTACGGGCATACCACGCCCATCATCAATCACCTCTAGTGATTGATCAGCGTGAAGTATCACCTGAACCTTGGTGGCGTATCCGGCCAACGCTTCATCGACACTGTTATCGATGACTTCTTGCCCAAGATGATTGGGACGCGTGGTATCCGTATACATCCCGGGACGGCGACGTACTGGTTCTAAGCCATTGAGAACTTCGATGGCTCCAGCATTATATTGTTCAGTCATAATACGGAATGCTTTTATCGATAAATGATTGGTAACTTTACTACCCATTAAGGATTTACGCTTGAATTATCCACCAAAAAGCAGATTTGGTGATAAAACACAGCAGCTCAATGGAGCAAGAACAAGACAGACATAGTCTGGAAGAGCCCCTTCGATGTCAAGTGACATCCGTAAGCCTAAGGTAAAATTATGACTTTTCGCGCATGATGACAGCGAATTTATAAGTGCAGAAAATCGATGATTGCCGACGGATAGCGCTCAAAACCAACAAAACTATGATCACCACCGTCTTCAACCGTCTGGCGAGCATGACGATATTTCTCTACCGCTTGTCGATAATCGAGCACTTCATCACCCGTTTGCTGTAATAGCCAAAAATGCTCAGGATGATCAATCGAGTCAATCTCTAGCGCTTTTAATTCATCAATATGATCAACCGTCAGCAGGTAACGTTGTTGAGTATACGGATTCTGCTGCTCACCAAGAAAATTACGCAGTAATTCATACGGTTTCACCGCTGGATTCACCAACACCGCAGGAACCGTATAGTGCGCATTAAGCCAAGTGGCTAAATAGCCACCTAATGAACTTCCCACCAGACCAATCTGATAATCGGCTTGATAAGACTCCATTAAATTACGTAACTGTTCAGCGGCTTGCTGTGGAAAAGGCGCTAATTTAGGGATAACGACCTTGATATCCGGCCGTTGCTGAGCACAATACTGCTGGATCACCTGAGCTTTGTGTGAAAGCGGTGAGCTGTTAAAACCATGTATATACAGCAGTAGCGAAGAGCGCACACCCATATTAATACCCATTTGAAGTAAAGTCCGGCACAAAGGCTCCGCGTGCTAATCGTTTGACCTGCGTTGTCACTTGACCATCAGCGTACAATTCAAGCTCACGCCAACCAGGAGAGCATTGATCTAACGCGAAATCATCGGAATTCGGTTTAAACTGTACACACGTTGACGGACTTGCCATTACTTTTACCCCGGCGAAAGTGCGGTCCATATCTTGATGAACGTGACCACACAAAACGGCTCGTGCGTTTTGATGTCGCTGAATGACGCTCCAAAATGCATCACTGTCTTTTAAGGTATGTTGATCAAGCCAAGCACTGCCCACTAACAGAGGATGATGATGCAATAAAATCAACGCATAGCGATCTGGATGTTGAGCGAGTTTTTCATCTAATAGATTCAGTTGGTAATCACTGAGACGGCCATGCGGCACGCCAACGACTTGAGAGTCGAGTAAAATCATTTGCCAGTGCTTCCCAAGCAAGACATGCTCGGGGGCATGCAGTTGTGAAGACGGCATAACACTACCCATGTTGGGTTTATAATCATGATTACCCGGTAACCAAAAGCACGCTTTTTGCAAGGCGCTGATCTCAGAAGCAAAACGC
Organism: Vibrio sp. A11; assembly: GCF_013048705.1. NCBI lineage: Bacteria > Pseudomonadati > Pseudomonadota > Gammaproteobacteria > Vibrionales > Vibrionaceae > Vibrio > Vibrio sp. A11. Next base: position 173,104 of record NZ_VHSI01000006.1, read on the forward strand.
TGATAAGACTCCGCGCTATGATCTTGTGAAATATCGCCAGTAGCAAGCAGAGCATCAAAAGCAACCTTTTGCTCAATAATCGCTTGCACAATGGCATGAAAACTGTCTGCTGTATTCACACTAAGTAAACAACCGTCATCAGCCGCAAACAGGTGCGTGTCCGTGATCTGAACAAGCTTAATATTGTCTGATGGGTCTAAACTGGGCGACACGTTCAAATTGATAAACCTAATGCTATGAATAGTTAATATTAATCGGCGCTCGGCTAATGCCTTGTTTCAAACAGAAGGTGAGCCAATCACCTAAAAAACGGTTGATTTGTGCTTTCTCATCTTTTTGCACCATCTTATGGTTAGGATACTCATAACGAGCCGCAATACGCGTTAATTGATCGCTAGCACACACTTCAGCAACTCGTGCATCGTGATACAGCCTGACAGACATCACGGGTAATGAAAACGTTGAAATATCATCACTTTGACAAATTTCCACCAAAGTTGTGTACTTTGTGACCTCGAGCACTTGTAACTGATAAATCAGATCAGCCGCTTGATAACAACGGACTTCACCCACACTCGCTGGTTTTGGCAGCAGAGCATTGAGTTTTGCGTAATTGGTTTCATAAGTTCGCATCAGATCCGCAAGATCCACATGATACGGCTTAGTGGCTATCGATCTGCGCATGAGGTTATCAACTCCGCCATTGAGATTGTAATTGCTGATGATGCAACTCTAACCATTGTAGTGCGATTATTGAGGCACCATTCTCAATTTGGCCATCTTTGATCCATTGATAAGCTTGCTGACGACTGAGTACATGCACTTTAATATCTTCACCTTCAGTGTCCAAACCATGCACACCTCCCGCCAGTGTAGTATCTACTTCACCAATGTAGACATCGAGTTTCTCAGAACATCCCCCTGAAGAAGGGTAATAACTGGTGATTTTTTCTAATCTTGCCACCGAGATCCCAGCCTCTTCGAATGCTTCACGACGTACAACGTCCTGCGCATCCTCACCCGGTTCAATCATGCCTGCGATAATTTCTTTCTGCCATGGCTGATCATGTTCTAGTGCCCCGACCCGGATCTGCTCAATGATCACTACTTCATCACGTTGAGGATCATAAGCTAACAGCGCCGCGGCGTGACCACGCTCGAACATTTCTCGCTCGATCGTCTCACTCCACCCACCTTGGAATAATCGATGCTTAAATTGGTATTTAACCATGCGAAAAAAACCTTGGAACAGTGTCTTTTTTGAGACAATCTGCAGATCATTAACGCTAAAGTGGTCTTTTTCTTGGTTTGTGGGTTGCATAGCCATTCCTTCTCGGTGAATCTATTAGTTTACTCATGAAGGTTTACGACTGCCAACGACATTGCTCAACTTTTTGTATAAAAGTTATGTTTTTTTTTAAGTGATTGCTCTTTTATCATGATAGATAGCTGATTAAATAAACTTTTTTGTGTAATGAACCATTCGCAAGCTCTGTCACTGGTTGGTTAATACATTAATTTATATTGCACAAGTGGATAATTAAGTGTAAAAAAGTGCAAACTTTCGCATGAAATACCAACAATTTGAGTTACACTCTGTCAACGTAACTCCTTTCATATCTAGGCAGGAATAGGACCGATGAAAAAACTGCTTCCTTTTTTAGTGAGTGCAACCCTTGGTAGCTTTAGTATTAACGCATGGGCCGATGATCTTGCACAAATTTATGATCAAGCAAAACAAAATGATCCGCAATTGCTCAGTGCTGCTGCTCGTCGTGAAGCCGCTTTTGAAGCAATCAATTCGAGCCGTAGTTCGTTGTTACCACAGATTAATTTAACGGCTGGGTATAACCTCACTCGTAGCGATGTTGATGCGCGCGATAGCGATCGCCTATCAGCAGGCATCAGTTTTGCTCAAGAACTGTATAACCGCTCAAGTTGGGTATCATTAGATACTACTGAGAAACAAGCTCGCCAAGCCGATGCACAATACGCCGCCGTACAACAAGGATTGATGTTGCGCGTCGCTCAAGCCTACTTCGAAGTGTTGAGTGCACAAGATAACTTAGAATTTGTCCGTGCCGAAAAAGCCGCTGTGGCACGTCAGTTAGAACAAACTAAGCAGCGTTTTGACGTTGGGCTCTCAGCCATTACGGATGTCCATGATGCACAAGCGCAATACGATAGCGTTTTAGCGCAAGAAGTTTTAGCGGATAACACCTTAATCAATAGCTATGAATCATTAAGAGAAATTACTGGTCAAGGCTATTCACAATTAAGCATTCTTGATACTCAACGCTTTTCAGCCAGCCGTAATACGGAATCAATGCAGGCATTGATCGAGCGAGCTCAGCAACAAAACTTAGCCTTGCTTTCTTCGCGTATTGCTCAAGATGTGGCAAAAGATAATATCGCTCTCGCCAGTTCCGGTCATTTACCGTCGTTGAAGTTAAACGGTGGTTATAATTATGCGCGTGAGTCGAATAGCAATAATTCCGCGAATAATACCGATTTTAACGATTTTACCATTGGGCTAAATCTCAATGTTCCGCTGTATACGGGTGGTAACGTAACGTCATTAACCAAACAAGCCGAACATGCGTTTGTCACCGCAAGCCAAGACTTAGAAGCGACCTTCCGCAGCGTGGTCAAAGATGTGCGCGCCTATAACAACAATATCAACGCTTCAATTGGCGCATTACGTGCTTATGAACAATCGGTGATTTCCGCTCGTTCTGCCCTAGAAGCAACCGAAGCCGGTTTTGAAGTTGGTACTCGGACGATTGTTGATGTATTAGATGCAACGCGACGTCTGTATGACGCTAACCGTAATCTCTCTTCAGCGCGCTACGATTATATTTTGAATCGTCTACAACTTAGTCAAGCAATTGGCTCTCTCAGCGAACAAGATATTCTCGATATCAATGCTGGACTACAACGCGTGAGTCGATAAAGCAATCCCAAAATGAAATAAGGGGCTTCAATTGAAGCCCCTTATTTTTATGCGCTTACGCACTGAAAACACAGCGATTGGCTATCTCCATCGAGATCACCGTCGTTAACCTTTACCGCCTTTAATCGCCTTGATAATGTCTGTGGTCGAACAGCCTTCTTCGAAATTCAGTACTTTCACTTCACCACCCGCAGCAATCACTTCTTCACCACCAGCGATATCTTCAGGTTTATAGTCGCCACCTTTAACTAAAATGCTTGGTAACACTTCTGAAATTAAGCGCTGCGGAGTATCTTCGCTAAATGGAACCACCCAATCCACGGCACCTAGCCCGGCTAGCACCGCCATACGACGATCGGTTGGATTGACCGGACGCCCTGGGCCTTTCAAACGTTTCACCGACTCATCGGTATTAACCGCTACAATTAAGCGATCGCCAAGCTCTGCTGCATGGTTCAAATAAGACACATGTCCAGCGTGTAAAATATCAAAACAGCCGTTAGTCATGACAACTTTTTCACCGCGGGCTTTGGCTTTTTTGACCGCTTCAATCAGCGCACTTTCACCAATAATGCCAAAATCCGCCTCTTTGCTGCCATGAATGGCTTCAGCCAACTCAATCGTCGATACCGTCGAAGTTCCCAGTTTTCCAACCACAACGCCAGCGGCAGCATTGGCTAAAACACACGCTTCATCCAAAGATTTACCCGCAGCCACCGACGCAGCAAGCACCGAAATCACCGTATCACCAGCACCGGTTACATCAAAGACTTCTTTGGCTTGCGTTGGCAAATGGAAAGGCTCCATACCACGACGCAACAAGGTCATACCATGCTCACTGCGAGTCACCAACAACGCTTGTAGATCAAACTGTTCAATAAGCCCCAAGCCTTTTTCAACCAACTCTTGATCCGACTTAACTTTTCCTACTACCTGCTCAAACTCACCCATATTCGGTGTCAATAAGGTTGCACCACGATAGCGTTCAAAATCAGCCCCTTTAGGATCAATAAACACTGGGACATTGGCCATGCGTGCTTTTTGAATCAACTGCTGAACGTGCTCCAAAGCGCCTTTCGCATAGTCAGATAAAATCACCGCGTTCACGCTCGCCAGAGAACGTTCCATGCGCGACAGGATCAGCTGAGCATCAATATTCTCAAATTTGTCTTCAAAATCAAGACGGATCAATTGCTGTCCACGACTTAACACTCGTAATTTGGTGATGGTGGGGTAATCAGCTAAACCAACGAAGTCACACTGCACATTCAGCGAGGTTAATTTTTCTTGCAGCACTTGTGCTGGCTCGTCAATGCCAGTTAAACCTATGATATGCGCCAAACCACCTAAAGAGGCAATGTTCATCGCCACGTTAGCAGCGCCACCAGGACGCTCTTCGTTATGCTCAACTTTTACCACTGGCACTGGCGCTTCAGGGGAAATACGTCCCGTTGGACCATACCAATAACGATCAAGCATGACGTCACCAATGATAAGCACACCCGCTTTGCTGTAGTCAGGTAGGATTGGTTTCATTATCGATCTTCTCCACTATTAATCTATGGCGCAGTGTAACATAGCCCTCTATCGGCAAACTACTTTGAGTTACCGCTAAGCGGTGTCAGTACGACCAATCTTTATCGGGTTCAGTAGGCAGCGTTTCCTCGCTGACAGCGTTCAGCCTAACCAGTGATGCCAAGTTTCAATCACCCATTCTCGCTGAGCTACCCATTGTGCTTCATCCACATCCGCATCAAGATTCAATAAGTTACGATGATGGATTTGATCTCGCATCTCGGTATACGCGCGAGTTAATGCCTCAGCTGATGCGGGACCCAGTACCGCTTCGTTCATCAGCGATTCAAAAATACGCACATTATCCGACCAACGCGTTAACTTTGGATGCTGGTGACTATAACGTAAGACAAAATATTGCGCGAGAAACTCAATATCGGTGATCCCACCTTGATCGTGCTTTAACATGAAACGTCCGGCTTTTTTGCTGGCCAAGTGTTGACGCATTTTGTCACGCATCTCGACCACTTGCTGTTGCAAAGTGTTTGGATCTCGCGGCAAACAGAGTACAGAATGTCTGACATGATTAAATTTGGCTTGTAAATCCGCTTCACCGTAAATCATTCTTGCTCGGACCAAGGCTTGATGCTCCCACGTCCAAGCCTCTTGATGCTGATAATCGGCAAAAGCGTCTATCGAGCTGACCAATAACCCCGAAGCGCCGGAAGGACGTAGACGGGTATCGACTTCGTACAAAATACCGGAAGCGGTACGGGTCGAAAAAAGGTGAATGATCCGCTGAGCAAGACGCAGATAAAATTGTCGCCCATCAATCGGTTTGATCCCTTGAGTCATGGAAGAAGCCGGACAATCATGAATAAAGACAATATCTAAATCGGAGTTATAACCCAGCTCCCAGCCCCCCACTTTGCCATACCCTACCACAGCAAAGCCTTTACCAGCTTGTTGGGTTAAATGATCCGGCACACCATGTTTGGCACTGACTTGCAACCAAGCTTGATTAACGACGGCATCGACGATGGCTTCAGCTAAATACGTTAAATGATCACTGACTTTCATCACTGGCAACACACCCGCGATATCAGCAGCAGCGATTTTCAATATCCCGATCTGCTTAAATTGACGCAGCGCTTCCATTTGCTGCTCCATGTCCTCTTCTGGAATACGAGCAAGAAAATCACGCAGCTCGGTTTTATAACTACCAAGATCGATCGGATGATAAAGATGCTGCGGATCAATCAACTCATCCAATAAAATCGGGTAACGAGCCAGTTGCTCGGAAATCATCGGGCTGGCTGTGCACAAACGAACCAGTTGATGCAGTGCTGCTGGATATTCATCCAACAGCTCTAAATAGGTGGTGCGCGTGGCAATACTATTCAGTAAATGCAGCACTCGCGCTAAACCAAATTGCGCATCGGGATGAGAGAATATGGCTTGATAAACCTTAGGCATTAAGCGATTTAATACCTCTCGGCCACGTGGACCAATGGTTTTTTTAGCTAAATCCTGCTTAAACGTTAAGCAGCAATGCGCCAAATTCGAAGGATCTTCAATCGCCAACTCCTGCCTAAAAATAGGTACAATCACATCCAGCTTATCTGCCATGTCCCACAGTTCATGAAAATGCTCAGCCGTGGTGCTTTCTTCATCATCATCCTCACCAATCAAAGTGATGAACACTTGATGAACCTGCGTCATATGATGTTGTAACTGGCTAAGTAACGCATCCCAACATTCATAGCCCATCGCAATGGCCAGACGCCATTGATCGTCTTCTTTCTCTGGCAGCGTTTGCGTCTGTTTGTCTTCCATAGCCTGCATTAGGTTTTCTAATCGGCGCAAAAAACGATACGCTGCCACTAATTGCACGACTTGTTCGGTGGTTAATAGTTCAAGTTCGGCAATCGCCTGTAGTGTTTCTAACAATCCTCGCTGGCGCAAACTGGGCTCTCGTCCGCCACGAATGAGCTGGAAAACTTGGGCAATAAATTCAATCTCCCGAATACCACCAGCACCCAGTTTAATGTTATTACTCAATCCACGACGACGTACCTCACTACGGATCATCGATTTCATTCGCCGCAGCGATTGAATCGCACTAAAATCGATATAACGACGAAACACAAAAGGCCGCAGCATTTGCCGTAGTTCTTGATACTGATGATGCATTTCACGGCCCATCACCCGCGCTTTGACCATCGCATAGCGTTCCCAATCACGTCCTTGTTCTTGGTAGTAATCCTCTAATGCGGCGTAGCTCATCACTAAAGGACCACTTTCGCCAAACGGACGCAAACGCATATCAACCCGATAACAAAAACCATCGAGTGTCGGTTGATCAAGCATTTTTATGATCCGCTGGCCTAAACGGGTAAAGAACTGTCCGTTATCAATACTGCGCCTGACGCCTTGAGTTTGACCGTTTTCAGGATAAGTAAAAATCAGATCGATATCCGAAGAGAAATTGAGCTCCCCACCACCTAATTTACCCATGCCGATAATCAGCATCGGTTGAGCCTCACCTTGCGCATTGCATGGCGTTCCCCACTCTTGACAGCACAGTGAATATTGCCATTGATACGTCTCGACGATCAGCGCTTCCGCCAGTTCAGAAAGATGCTCAAGGCTCTGCTCGACAGGCCAAGTGGCTAAAAAATCACGCCAAGCAATATAGACCATCTCTCGATAACGAAACTGACGTAAAATCCGTTGTCCGGTTTGTTCATCAGGGCACGACGTTAATAAAGCCTGTAATCGCTCGCGATAAGTCTCTGCTCTCGATTCACTTTGTAACCAATTAGGAAATTCATCGACCAGCCACTCATCACGAGAGAAGGTCTGGGTGACAAAACGGCTCAACGTGGTCACATAACGAAGTGATTGCTGTAATTCAGACGGCCACTGACTCAGCTTAGGCTGCTCAGCAAGCAACTGTTGGTAGGCGTTATCGGCATGAGTCATTAAGTGTTCGGGGAGCTGCATAAATCATCCTTGTCTCTCATCATCGACTCACTCTATCGCAGTCTGAGATAAATAAAAACGCCCACTAAACAGTGAGCGTCGTTGATATCAATTAATCTGAACCGATCACACCTTGAAGACGGTGATTTTTCGATCCAGCTCTTCAGCATTATTTTGCATTAGCTCAGAAGTTTCCAGCAACTCACTGACTACCGTAACCGATGCTTCGACTAACTCTCTCACATTGGTGATATTTTGATTGATCTCCACCGCGACACTGCTTTGTTGCCCCGCTGCTGTCGCAATCTGTAAGTTCATATCATTGATGAGTTTGACTTGTTGGACAATACCGTCCAACTCTGTGCCGGCATTGGTGATTAATTCAACGCCATCAGCCGCTTCAACGACACTTTTTTCCATTAAATCCACTGCCGAGTTAGCACTGCTTTGTAGATGGCTAATCATATCTTGAATTTCAACCGTTGCCGTCTGAGTACGCTGAGCTAAGTTACGAACTTCATCGGCAACCACAGCAAAACCGCGCCCCGCCTCGCCAGCACGAGCGGCTTCAATCGCGGCATTTAACGCCAATAAATTGGTTTGTTCAGAAATACTTTGAATGGTACCGACCACACTGCCAATCGCAACGACTCGCTCTTCAACTTGGTTTACGGCTGAAGCTGAAGCGGCAATATCTTTTGATAACTGATCAATTTTACGAATGGTTTTTTGAACAAACTGCTGCCCCGTAGCCGCACTATGAGAAGCGGTCTCGGTCAATGAAGACGCACTTTGTGCATGATCGGCGACCGTTTGTACCGTTGACGACATTTGATTCATCGCCGTAGCAATTTGGTCAATCTCATGGAACTCTTCCTGCGCGGAGTCTTTCGTCTCTGACATACTGATCGTCATGACTTCCGTCAAGGTGGTTAATTCTTGTGATGTAGTGATCTGCACTTTAATTAAATCTTGCAGTTGGCGGCGAGTTTTCTCTAACTCACGAGCGACATCACCATACTCATCTTTACAGTCCATAAAAATAGGTTCAGATAAATCGCGTTCAGCCATCTGTTTGATTGACTGACTAAGAAATTGGGTTTGACGTAACATCACTCGCGCGGCAAACATCAGTAATGAAACAAAAGTGACGATCATAAACCCAGTTTGCCAAATGACCTGCACGATATAAGTGTCATAGTGCAATTTGGCAATTTCCGTACTTTGAGTCGCAGCAAGTAAAGAGTCATAGAACAAGCTCGCATCCCACAGTTGCTTGCCGATCACTAAAATCGTACTAAAAAACATTAGCATGACCATTTTAGGGATCAAACGTATGTCTGTGATCACCCGTTCCCACGGTTTAAATGCCATCCTCGCCATGACTGATTCTCCACTCTGTTTTTATGCTCGCCCATCATGGTGTGATGCCCACCTACCACGTATGAATTATTTCGAGCTTCGTATGAAATTAATACTATCAAAAACCAGCGGCTCTCGATGTGTATTACCTCGCGAATTTGCAGATTGATGGTGTGATTTGTCTAAGCCGATGGATTATGCATTACACACTCTTTAATGCAGTATATATCCAACCATCACCGTTTTTATCGGCGACACATCAAATGGCTACAATGGAATAAACCAGCGGTTACGCTATTTGTGAGTTAACTCTAGTTTTTTCAACAAAGAGAGAAGTAACGGAAAGATAGGATGAAAGTGGCACATTCCCGAAGTGAAAGTTCAGAAATGTGCTTGATGAGCGTATACCCAAACGACTTGAAGTTGCAGGTAGGCGGCAAGTGAGTGAATCCCCATGAGCATAGGCAAACGATGTGATTGGGGTGAACGAACGTAGCCAACACCGCTGCAGCTGCAAGTACGAAGGGGATAGGCACTATTCACGCCAATAAGGCGTCGCTTCTATCCCAATGCGACGCGTTTGCTCCATGGCGTGCAAAATCGAGTTTTCTTGACGATTAAGCCAACGGGTTAACTGCTCTTGATCTTGTTCATCTTGTAACAGATCAAGCAGTTGCTCTAACGTTTTTAAGGTTAATAAGTCATCGATACCATGTAATAAATCAATCCATGGCATCCGAAACGCTAAACGCTGCTCGGCATCATATAAACGCGCGAAACTGACCCCAGTATAAAGCGCGCGTATCAAACGATATTGCTGTTCAATGTAATCATCAGCTGAGAGTGCCTCCTCTGGCGGAAAGACCTCAACCAACTCCGCCCACGCTCGGTCAAGCTGTTTGACAGAAAAAGGCCCCACCAGTCGAGCCATTCGCTCACGAGCTTTATCATCCAAAAACGGCTGCCATCCGCGGGTTAAAATCCAACGGCTGAGATCCAGCAATAACGCAGTATAACGGGCACTGTGTAATAATTTTAATGACGCTTCACGTTGAGGTAAGGCTTCTTGGCGCTGCTTAAGCTCGTTGACTAAAAACTTACGGGCATCCAGCTTACGTAACGCATAGCCCTTATCTTTGAGTAAGTCTTCTAGATAGTCATACTGTTTTAACCACGCCAATTCACCATCTAACCATTTAAGTTCTTGACGTAAAATCGCACTGGTTCGGCGTGGAACAATACCACCGTATACGCTGAGTAATTGGCGAATAAAACTGATTGCATGACGAATCTCATGCAAAGCGGCTATCGAGTCTTGTTCGGTATAAATTTGTTCATGGCGATGCCAATGGGCAAGAGCGTGCTCGAGTGAGCGAATAAAGCAAGATTCAACGTTATCATTGCTCTGGGTATTCACCAGTGTAAGCCCTTGCACCTCGTCACCTTCGTACCCCATCGCTAAACGATAACCTTTTGCCGCTTTACTCTGGTTCCCCAACCGCATACCACCTTGTTCAGAGAGGTGACGAGCAAGCAAAAATAGCGCATCTATCTGTCCCGATTTAAGCTCTAACTCAACCTCACAAATCGGCGCTTGTTTATCGCCAGCCTCGACAACGCCTTGATCAAACGCCACTTCAATTTGACTACCATCATTCATGGCGACTAGCCACTGTTCACGGGTAAAATTGGTCGAAAATAAAGCGACCAATTGCGATTGCAGCGTTTCAGCATCGCGCCCTTGAGGCCAAATATCTTCAGGATGTAAGGTTAAATCGGGATGATTGCCCGTGTGCTCTGCATTGTATTCCGGCCTTTGATGCAAGCCTGCAACGACTCGTCCTGCAGTTTTGACGGTTTGCACGTACACCTCATCAAAACGACGAATACGTAGCCCAATATCGTGTTGACGTAACCAATGGTCAGCAGAATCAAAATAGGTGTTACCCAGTTGCCGACAATGGTGCTGAAGCACTTTGGTTTCGGAAATTTTATTACGCAAAACGTCTGAAAAATCAGGAGAAACAAAAAACTTCAGTTCTATCTCGGTTTCCATAGTTATACCTTTCACAGCAGATAGCGACAGGATATTGCCTAATAGACAGCGGGGCAAGTGAGAAATATCGTCCTATTGATGATCTAAAACAGTTTTAATGATTCTATTATTAGGTTACCATGCGCGCCTTTATAGCCAACGCTCAACATTTCACCAGGCTATCGTGGTGTCTGTTTTTTCTCGGTTATAGTAATTAGGTTGAATGACCATGCCAGTAAATACCATTATGGGGTTATTTGCAAAGTCCCCCATTAAGCCTTTGCAACGACACGTTGTGTGTGTCAATGAATGCTGCTCGCACCTGATCAACTTCTTTGAAGTTTGTGCTCAAGGTGATTGGGAAAAAGCGGCAGAAATACGTGCACAAATTTCTCATTTAGAGAAAGAAGCCGACGTGTTAAAACGCGAAATTCGTCTGAAACTCCCTCGCGGTCTGTTTCTGCCGGTTGATCGTACTGACATGCTTGAGCTTCTCACTCAACAAGATAAGCTGGCAAATCTTGCTAAAGACATTTCTGGCCGTGTTTACGGTCGTCAGCTTATTATCCCTAAACCTCTCCAAGATAATTTCCTCGCTTATGTTCAACGCTGTCTTGACGCGGCGACACAAGCACAGAAGGTGATCAATGAACTTGACGAGTTATTGGAAACCGGATTTAAAGGTCGTGAAGTCACGCTCGTGGCGGAAATGATTAATCAACTGGATGTCATAGAAGATGATACGGACAACATGCAGATTCGCTTACGCCAACAGTTAATGGCTATCGAGTCAACCATGAATCCGATTGACGTCATATTCTTGTACAAAATCTTTGAATGGGTCGGCGGTATCGCTGATCAAGCTCAGCGAGTCGGTGCTCGACTTGAACTGATGCTTTCCCGTTCTTAAATCATTTAAGTTAACCAAATAACTAAGAGTCATAATCGTGTTTCCCACCATTCAAGCGCTGACTATATTCTTGCGCTAATGGTTTTTTTCGTGCCTAAAAAGCACCACGATGAGTCTCCGCTTGTTATCAACAACTAGGTATTACGATGGATATCCTTGCGAACTACGGCATTGTCCTGATTATTGTTGCAGCGATCTTCGGTTTATTAATGGCCATTGGTATTGGTGCAAATGACGTCGCCAATGCGATGGGCACATCTGTTGGCTCAAAAGCTCTCACCGTCAAGCAAGCGATCATCATTGCGATGATCTTTGAATTTGCTGGCGCTTATTTAGCCGGAGGCGAGGTCACCGATACGATTCGCCAAGGTGTTATTGACACCACCCTGTTTGCCGATCAACCAGACCTGCTGGTCTATGGCATGATGTCATCCCTGCTCGCCGCAGGTACTTGGCTGCTTGTTGCCTCTTATATGGGCTGGCCAGTCTCAACTACCCATTCGATTATTGGTGCGATTATTGGTTTCGCAACAATTTCTGTCGGTACAGAAGCTGTTGATTGGAGCTCAGTACAAGGCATCGTTGGCAGTTGGGTTATCACGCCATTTATTTCCGGCTTATTGGCTTACGCTATTTTTGTCAGTGCACAAAAACTGATCTTTGATACAGAAACGCCGCTGATTAATGCCAAGCGTTTCGTCCCCGTTTACATGTTTATTACCACCATGGTGATCGCCTTAGTGACCATTAAAAAAGGCTTAAAACATGTTGGACTACACTTAACCAGTAGTGAAGCTTGGATCTGTTCGATTCTGGTTTCAGGCATTGTCATGGTTATTGGCTATCTGTACATTTATAAGAAATTTGCCGATACCGAAGAGAACCATGGTTTTTCTAATGTTGAGCGTATTTTCTCTGTTTTAATGGTTATTACCGCCTGTGCGATGGCGTTTGCCCATGGTTCAAACGATGTAGCGAATGCGATTGGTCCCCTAGCCGCGGTGGTTTCTACGGTTGAAAGCCTAGGTAATGTCGCCTCTAAAAGTGCGATTGCCTGGTGGATATTACCACTCGGTGGTATTGGGATTGTGATCGGTCTAGCGACACTGGGTCATAAAGTGATGGCTACCGTCGGAACAGGGATCACTGAATTAACACCAAGTCGTGGTTTTGCCGCTCAGTTAGCTACCGCTTCGACGGTGGTACTCGCTTCAGGCACTGGCTTACCGATTTCAACCACTCAGACCTTAGTCGGTGCCGTGTTAGGAGTAGGCTTTGCTCGTGGTATCGCCGCGCTCAATTTAGGTGTGGTGCGTAATATTGTCGCGTCATGGATTGTGACTTTACCCGCCGGTGCTTTACTGGCCGTGATCTTCTTCTATGCGATTCAAGCGGCGTTTACTTAATCGATTCGTCAATCCAATGTAAACGGATTGTCATTATTGACTCAAACGCACAGAAAGGGAGGCTCAGCCTCCCTTCTTTGTTGCGCCGCGCGCAGAAAGTTTTTACTATTTGTAAAACAAACCTTAAGACTGATAATAAAGTCGTACATAACCCTATTGCGCGCCCATCAACAGAATGAGATGATTCAAAGCTCTCACGCGCAATATTGACCATAATTAAGGGATCTACCGTGAAAAAACTCATCTGCATGGTGCTATTTTCTTTATTAGCAGCACCAGCGCTCGCCCAAGACCGTTATGTCGCAGATAAACTGTTTACTTATATGCATTCCGGCCCAAGTAATCAGTTTCGTATTATTGGATCGATTGATGCGGGAGAGAAAGTTAAACTGCTCAACACCAATAAAGAGACAGGTTATAGCCAAATTGTTGATGAACGAGGACGCAATGGTTGGATAGAAAGCCGCTTTGTGACTCGTGAAGTCAGCATGGCGGTTCGCCTGCCATTACTTGAAAAAGAACTCAAAGAAGTGAAGAACCAACTGGCCAATGCTCGCCAAAATGCCGATAGTGAAAAAGCGGGACTGGTCGATTCATTAGAAATTCGTAACAAACAAATCGCCGATCTAGAGCAAAGTTATAGCGATATCAGTCAGCAACTGATTGCTTCGCAAACTGAAATCCGTGAACTGCGTGCTCGCCTAGATACCCAAAAAGAGGATTTACTCTTGAAATACTTTATCTATGGCGGTGGCGTTGCTGGCGGCGGCTTGCTGTTTGGTCTAGTGCTACCACACATTATCCCTCGCCGTAAGCGTAATCCTGCCGGATGGGCATAATAACACGATCAACGGTCACCTAAGGTGGCCGTTTTTGTCTTCGCACTTGTTTGTCTCAATAAGGAGCCTCTGTGCAAGTTTATCTCGTTGGTGGCGCGGTGCGCGATCAATTACTCTCTTTGCCAGTACATGATCAAGATTGGGTCGTCGTCGGCAGCAGCCCAGAACAAATGCGTCAAGCCGGCTATCAAGCGGTCGGTAAAGATTTCCCTGTCTTCTTACACCCTAAGACAAAACAAGAATATGCACTGGCTCGTACTGAGCGTAAAACAGGATCAGGCTATACCGGATTTGCTTGTTATTACGCCCCAGATGTCAGTCTTGAAGAAGACCTCGCTCGACGCGATCTGACGATTAATGCCATAGCACAAGATAACACTGGCAAGCTGATTGATCCTTACGGTGGCCAGCGTGATTTGCACAATCGTCTCTTACGCCACGTTTCTGATGCCTTTATCGAAGATCCGCTTCGTGTCCTTCGCGTCGCACGATTTGCGGCAAAGTTGGCGCACCTTGGGTTTGTGATTGCTAACGAGACAATGCAATTAATGACACAGATCGCTCAATCTGGAGAGTTGCATCATTTAACAGCAGAACGCATCTGGCAAGAGTGGCATAAATCGCTTTCGACCGCGAATCCAGAGGTCTTTCTCTCTACACTGCGCGAATGTGGGGCGCTGGCGATCATATTACCTGAAATTGACCGCTTATTCGGTGTACCACAACCAAAGCAGTGGCACCCTGAAATAGATACCGGAGTACACACGTTAATGGTCGCCGCACAAGCGGCAAAGCTCTCTCCATCCATTGCGGTGCGTTTTGCTGCGCAAGTACATGATGTTGGCAAAGGAGTAACACCGCAGAGTGAATGGCCAAGCCACAAAATGCACTGCCATACCGGAGTTAAAATTATTAACGCGTTATGCGAACGTGTCCGCATTCCTAATGAGTGCAAAGATCTAGCATTATTAGTCTGTGAGCAGCATTCAAACATTCATCGAGCGGCAGAGCTTAAAGCGAGCACCAAGCTTAAGATACTCGATAAACTCGATGTCTGGCGTAAACCCGAGCGTTTATATGACGTTTTGCTCTGTTGTCAGGCGGATCACGCAGGTCGATTAGGCTGCGAAGCAAACGCTTATCCGCAACGCGATCTATTTCTTAATGCTTATCAAGCGGCTCTAAGTGTCGAGGTACAGCAGGTGATCGCTGATGGTTTTCAGGGTAAAGCCATTAAAGAAGAGCTTAATAAACGGCGAATACAAGCGATTAGCGCAGCGGCATAAGCCCTACTGTACCGGCCTTGTTCCTATCTTCAATACAAAAAAACGCCCTGCTAGGCAGGGCGTTCTCTAAGCGATGATGCTAAGCCGTATCCAAAAGGATTACGCTTGGCCTTTCACTTCTTTTAGACCGTTGAAAGGAGCACGACCAGCTAGTGCTTCTTCAATACGGATCAATTGGTTGTACTTAGCAACGCGATCAGAACGGCTCATAGAACCCGTTTTGATTTGACCGGCAGCAGTACCTACCGCTAGATCAGCAATCGTTGCATCTTCAGTTTCGCCTGAACGGTGAGAGATAACAGCAGTGTAACCAGCATCTTTCGCCATCTTGATAGCAGCCAATGTTTCAGTTAGTGAACCGATTTGGTTAAACTTGATCAGGATTGAGTTAACAATACCTTTCTCAATACCTTCTTTCAGGATCTTAGTGTTGGTTACAAACAGATCATCACCCACTAATTGCAGCTTGTCACCAAGTAGTTCAGTTTGGTGCTTGAAGCCATCCCAATCTGACTCATCAAGACCGTCTTCGATAGATACGATTGGGAACTTGTTAGCTAGCTCAGCAAGGTAGTGGTTGAACTCTTCTGAAGTGAAGGTTTTACCTTCACCTTTCATGTTGTAGATGCCGGCTTCTTTGTCGAAGAACTCAGATGCTGCACAGTCCATCGCTAGAGTGATGTCTTTACCTAACACGTAGCCAGCCGCTGCAACCGCTTCTGCGATAACTTCTAGCGCTTCAGCGTTAGATTTTAGGTTAGGAGCGAAACCACCTTCGTCACCAACAGCAGTGTTGTAGCCTTTAGATTTAAGAACTTTAGCTAGGTTATGGAACACTTCTGCGCCCATACGTACTGCTTCTTTTAGCGTTTTTGCGCCAACAGGTTGGATCATGAACTCTTGGATATCTACGTTGTTATCGGCGTGCTCACCACCGTTGATGATGTTCATCATTGGTAGAGGCATAGAGAATTGACCAGGAGTGCCGTTTAACTCAGCGATGTGCTCATACAAAGGCATACCTTTAGCGGCAGCGGCTGCTTTCGCGTTCGCTAGTGATACCGCAAGAATCGCGTTCGCACCAAACTTAGATTTGTTTTCCGTGCCATCAAGGTCGATCATCACTTGGTCAATCGTCGCTTGATCTTTTGCGTCTTTACCGACAAGAGCATCAGCAATTGGGCCATTAACCGCAGCAATCGCTTTAAGAACACCTTTACCTAGGAAACGAGACTTGTCGCCGTCACGTAGCTCAAGCGCTTCGCGAGAACCAGTAGATGCACCAGATGGAGCAGCTGCCATACCAACGAAACCGCCTTCTAGGTGTACTTCAGCTTCTACTGTTGGGTTACCACGTGAGTCGATGATTTCACGACCTAGAACTTTAACGATCTTAGACATTAATGTTTCCTCTCATTGAATTTAAATGTCAAAACTAAAAGGATAGCCGCACAACTTAAGCCGCTACCCATATCCTTTTACTTTAATTCACCGCGTTGGAACTGACCGGCTGCTTTCACAAAACCTGCAAATAATGGATGACCATCACGAGGCGTCGATGTGAATTCTGGGTGGAATTGAGCCGCAACAAACCATGGATGAGCTGGGTTTTCAATCACTTCCACCAGTTTCTTGTCTGCTGACAATCCAGACACTTTCAAGCCTGCTTTTTCAATTTTTGGACGAAGATGGTTATTCACTTCATAACGATGGCGATGACGCTCATGAATCGTCGCGCTACCATAAAGCTCATAAGCTTTGGTGCCTTTCGTCAAGTGACAAAGCTGCGAACCTAAACGCATGGTGCCGCCCAAATCGGAACTTTCGGTACGCTCTTCTACGTTACCTTCACCATCAACCCACTCGGTAATTAAGCCTACCACAGGGAATGGGGTTTCTTTGTTAAATTCTGTTGAATGCGCGCCTTCCATACCCGCAACATTACGTGCGTATTCAATCAACGCCACTTGCATCCCCAGACAGATGCCTAAATAAGGGACATTATTTTCACGTGCATATTGAGCAGCAAGGATTTTACCTTCAATACCACGATCACCAAAGCCACCTGGAACCAAAATAGCGTCAACACCTTCTAAGATTTCAACACCTTTGGTTTCAACATCTTGCGAATCGATGTATTTGATATGCACGCTTAAACGGTTTTTAAGGCCCGCGTGTTTCAGTGCTTCGTTAACCGATTTATACGCATCCGGTAACTCGATGTATTTGCCGACCATGCCAATCGTCACTTCACCCGTTGGGTTAGCATCTTCATAAATGACTCGTTCCCACTCGGTAAGATCGGCTTCTGGAGCGGTAATACCAAAACGTGCACATACCAAGTCATCTAAACCTTGTGACTTGATAAGCTGAGGGATTTTGTAGATCGAATCAACATCCTTCATTGAGATAACGGCTTTTTCAGGGACGTTACAGAATAGAGCAATTTTCTTACGCTCATTCGCAGGGATCACTCGATCACTACGACAAACCAGAATATCAGGTTGAATACCAATCGAGAGTAGCTCTTTAACCGAATGTTGGGTTGGTTTGGTTTTTACTTCACCAGCGGCAGCAAGATAAGGCACTAACGTCAGATGCATAAACATCGCCCGCTCACGACCGACTTCGATCGCTAACTGACGGATAGCTTCCATGAAAGGTAAAGACTCGATATCACCGACGGTACCACCAACTTCAACAATCGCGATTTCATGGCCTTCAGAGCCAGCAAGAACACGATCTTTGATCGCATTGGTAATATGAGGAATAACCTGAATCGTTGCACCTAGGTAATCACCACGACGCTCTTTACGCAATACATCAGCATAAACACGACCAGCAGTAAAGTTATTGCGCTTAGTCATTTTGGTACGAATAAAACGTTCGTAGTGACCAAGGTCAAGGTCAGTTTCAGCGCCATCTTCCGTGACAAACACTTCACCATGTTGGGTTGGGCTCATTGTGCCCGGATCAACGTTGATGTAAGGGTCAAGCTTCATCATGGTCACTTTAAGACCACGAGCTTCTAAAATCGCCGCAAGCGATGCTGCTGCAATACCTTTACCTAGAGAGGATACAACCCCGCCAGTAACAAAAATATAATTTGTTGTCATGTTTAACCTGAAATTGGTTGAATGAGGGAAATGGATTTCTTCTGGACGGGATAAAACTATACCAGAACCCATTTATCGCCACAACGTGAAATCTATCACACTCAGTTTTTTATTTTTTGCTTCAAATCAAACAGATTGAAGTCGGTGCTTTTTCTTGGCTCACCACGGTTGATTAACTCGCTCAAAATGACGCAGTGAGAAGATCCATGCGATACATAGAGTCAACGAACCTTTTTCTCTTGTCGTTTTACTTGTTCCCATAACGCATCTAACTCGTTTAATGTCAAACTGGTTAGTGGCTGCTCAGCTAATGATGCTAATTGCTCTACGGCTTGAAAACGGCGTACAAACTTATGATTGGCTTTATTTAAGGCCAGTTCAGGATCCTTACCTAAATGACGAACCAGATTAACCGTCGCAAACAGTAAATCCCCAAGCTCTTCTTCTACCTTTTGCTCATCGACGGGCACTTGCAGCACTTCCGCCATCACCTCATCCAACTCTTCCTGCACCTTCTCCGCCACAGGGCCGACACTTGACCAATCAAAACCAAATTGAGCGCATTTCTTTTGGATTTTATTAGCCCGCGACAAGGCCGGTAACGCTTGTGGTATTGAGTCTAGAATACTTTGTTCTGTTTTGCCTGCTTGCTGCTTTTCTTTATGTTTTTCGGCCTGCCAATGGGCAGCCAGTTGCTGCTCATCGGCAAACTTTGCGTCAGAAAAGACGTGCGGATGACGGCGAGTGAGCTTTTCATTGACGGTGTCTACCACATCAGAAAACTCGAATAATCCTTGCTCTTTAGCCAGCTGGCTATAAAAAATCACTTGGAACAATAAATCGCCGAGTTCTTCTTGTAAGTTAGGCCAATCTTGCTGGACTATCGCATCGACGACTTCATAGGTTTCTTCGATGGTATGCGGAATAATCGTTTCAAAGGTTTGTTGTTTATCCCATGGGCAGCCATGCTCTTTATCACGTAACTGCGCCATAATCTGTTCAAGTTGTACAATAGGATGAGACATACTTTCTCTTTACTGATACGTAATAACGAGGCCAATGAGCATCATCGCACCTCGTTATTGATTAAGGACTAATCAGCGACACGACGCCATCGCCACTCGCACTGATCGGCGTAGGTCATGGTTCAGCCCAATCGTTTGACGAGCATAACGTCTTTGATTTGCTCCGTTCGCTTCATGATCCGCTGTAGAACTTCAACACTATTGACCTCTAACTCAAAGTCCATGATCGTCAATTGACGTTTATAATCACTGCGGTTTTTCATGCTGATCACTTTCACTTTCTCGTTAGCCAGTAATGTGGTGATGTCTTTTAATAACCCGCTGCGTTCCATCGCTTCAATCCGTAACGTCAAGCGATAAGTTCCCACAAAACCTCGCCCCCAAACCGTTTCAATGATGCGTTCAGGCGCATGGTGACTGAGTTCTTCAAGCTGCTCGCAATCGCTACGATGTACCGAAATACCGCGTCCTTGAGTGATATAACCGCGAATATCATCACCAGGAATCGGCTGACAGCAACGAGCAAGATGGGTCATTAAATTATCCACCCCTTGCACCACGACCGCATCCTTGTGAGTGGTTTGAGTGGTGGTCGTTTTTACTTCACCGGCTAATTTTTCTAAGGCGATCTTATCTTCTTCTTCAGCGGTGGGCTTATTCACTAATGCATTGATATGATTAATGATTTGATTGATGCGCAGATCACCACTGCCAACACCAACGTAAAGCTCATCGGCGCTATTAACATTAAAGCGCTTTAACGCGTACGCTTCGGCATCTTTTAACTTAGCGCCAATTTTTGCCAATTCGTTTTCGAGAATTTCACGTCCCGCTTCGAGGTTTTTCTCTCGGCTCTGTTTACGAAACCAAGCGTTGATTTTGGCTCGAGCCCGACCAGAATGCACAAAGCCCAGTGATGGATTTAACCAATCACGAGAAGGATTAGGCTCTTTAGCGGTAATAATTTCTACCTGATCTCCCATGTGTAATTTATGGGTAAACGGCACAATTCGCCCTGCCACTTTAGCGCCAATGCAGCGATGACCTACTTCTGAGTGAATATGGTAAGCAAAATCGAGCGGTGTTGCGCCCATCGGTAAATCGACGACGTCACCACGCGGCGTAAAGGCATAGACCCGATCGTCAAAGACTTGACTGCGCAGTTCATCAAGCATTTCCCCTGAGTCGGACATCTCTTCTTGCCAATCAAGCAGCTTACGTAGCCAGGTGATTTTTTCATCATAACCACTACGAGCCGTCGATGCGCCTTCTTTATATTTCCAGTGCGCGGCAACGCCAAGCTCAGACTCTTCATGCATCTGCTTAGTTCGGATCTGAATCTCAATGGTTTTGCCTTCGGGGCCTAAAATCACCGTATGAATCGACTGATAACCATTAGGTTTCGGATTGGCCACATAGTCGTCAAATTCGCCCGGCAAGTGTTTATATTTAGTATGCACAATGCCTAAAGCGGCGTAACAGTCTTGCAATTTATCAGCGATGATCCGCACCGCGCGCACATCAAACAGCTCATCAAACGCGAGGTTTTTCTTCTGCATTTTGCGCCAAATGCTGTAGATATGCTTAGGACGACCACTCACCTCAGCATTGATATTCAATGCTTGCATCTCTTGGCGAAGATCATTGACGAAATCACGGATGTATTGTTCACGGACAATACGCCGCTCAGAGAGCTGTTTAGCGATTTGTTTATAAGTATCTGGTTGTTGATAACGAAACGCGTAATCTTCAATTTCCCATTTTAACTGACCAATCCCCAAACGGTTCGCTAGTGGCGCATAGATATTGGCGCACTCTTTAGCTGCGGCGCGACGCACTTCATCAGGCTGGTCTTTTACTTCACGTAAATTGCAAATTCGTTCTGCTAACTTAATGACTACACAACGAAAATCATCAACCATCGCCAACAACATACGGCGAACATTATCAACTTGTGCCGACGCTTCACTGCCTTGCATGGTGATATTGAGTTGCCCAATCGCTGCCATCTCTTCAACACCATGAATCAACTTGATGATCTCTTTGCCGTAATGCTCTTCGAGTTCTTCTTGATCCAACAAACCGCTGGTGGCAATCGGAAACAGTAGCGCTGCCACTAAGGTGGGTTTATCCATCGACAAAGTGATCAATATTTCGATCATTTCCCGTCCACGCCATAGCAACATTGGACCTTGAGAGTGCCCCTCAAGCCAATGATCACACTGACGATAGACTTCCATCAGTCTCGCCGTCGTTTTGCTATCTTGCTGCAAACTAGCAATCCATTTTTCTAGTTCAAACTGTTCGTCTGGGTTTAAATGTGCGCTACGAACCGCAACCATAGGGATAATCCTAATTTTTAGATTTTAGGGTATCGACTGACTTTCGCTCCCGAAAGTTCAGCCGCTTACCGATTTTTTACAAACAGAGCCATCGATTCTAAATGACTAGTATGAGGAAACATATCAAGCATAGCCAATTTCGCCAAATGATAACCTTGATTGAGTAAGCTTTGGCTATCACGCGCTAAAGTTGCGGGGTTACACGAGACATAAACAATACGTTGAGCCGATAATTGTCCCAACTGTTCAACAATCCCTGCTGCGCCCGCTCGCGCCGGATCAAGCAGTATTTTATCAAACTTTTCAGCCGCCCACGTTGCCTTGGTCATATCTTGTTCCAAATTGGCTTGGTAAAAGGCGCTATTATTGATCTGGTTCAAATGAGCATTCTCACTGGCCACTGAAACCATCTCATCGACGCCTTCAACCCCAACCACATAGTGAGCAATGCGTGCCAGCGGTAAACTAAAATTGCCTAAGCCACAAAAGAGATCAAGCACTCGGTCATTGGCTTGAATCTCTAACCATTCGATAGCTTGGTCAACCATGCGCTGGTTGATGGATTGATTAACCTGAATGAAGTGAGTGGGCAAAAAATGCATCGTCACTCCCGTCTCTTGATAGTAAGGCGTTTCACCTTGCACATGCTCCAACGGGTGATCATCGGTCAACAAATACAATGCCAATTGATGACGCTGAGCGAATTCAGACAAACGTTGCTTATCGGCACTCGGTAACGGCGCTAAATGGCGCAATAAAAGCACACTGGTATTATCGGCTTTGATCAACTCAACATGCCCCAGTTGTTCTGGCTGCTTAAACCCACTCAGTAAAGGTTTTAACTCAGCTAAGCATTGATTAAGATGAGGTTCAAGGACTGGGCAATCCGTCACATTGACAATACTTTTACTCTGCTTACGCCGAAACCCAACCTGCAATTGCCGTGTTTTTTTATCCCACCATAAACTGAGTCGCGCTCGGCGACGGTAGCCTTTATCTTCATCAATGATCGACGCTGACAATGGTACCGCTTGCTTAGCGAACTTGCTCATTAAATGGCTAAGAGTTTGCTGTTTATGAGTAATTTGCGCTTCACGAGATAAGTGTTGCAAATCGCATCCGCCACACTGCTGATAATATTGGCAAAATGGCACGACGCGTTCGGGACTAGGGGCAAGCACCTTGATAAGCTTTGCCCGCGAAAATTTGCTTTTACTTTCAGTGATTTGAATCACAACTTCTTCACCAGGCAACGCTCCGTCAATAAAAGTCGGTTTGTCTTGCTGATACGCAATCCCCGCGCCAAGATGATCCAGCTTAGTCACCATGACTGACTGATGTTTAGATTGAATCGAGGTGTTCTTCTTCGCTTGGAAAAAACGTGCCATGCTCTGTGCCTAAGTGTGATTTATAAAAAGGTTTTTGCCCCAGCATCACTATTCTGTGTGGGGAAGATTGTCGAAGCCATTACTCTTGCATTAAGCTATAGTGGCTTAGCGTTGTAGGTAGACAACCGCCGTCTGACTCAACCACGATAGCGACTTATTGAATAGCTTCGCCACTGTAATGCGGGTTATTTTCCCATATCCACACCACGATGTTTAGACAATAATGACCAAATATGGCTTACGTGCGCGTGTTATTACCCTGACTTTAGCACCAACCTTAATTATTGGGTTACTGCTTAGCGCTTTATTCTCATTCAATCGTTACCACGATTTGGAAATTCAGGTTCTCAATTCTGGGGCAAGTATCATTGAACCACTGGCGATTGCCAGCGAAGAAGCGTTAAAAAACCAAAGTAGAGAATCGGTACGACGGATCATTAGTTATGCTCATCGTAAACATTCCAAATTAGTACGCAGTATTGCGGTATTCGATGCTCGCCATGAGTTATTTGTTACCTCCAACTTTCATCCCAACTTTGAAAGCTTGATGTACCCTAAAGAGCAACCGATCCCCGTCCTCGGCAGCGCTCAGCAACATGATAACACCCTGATTCTCCGTACACCGATTTTGGCAGAAAGTCGCCTACTCGAAGATAATACCAACAGCGCGCGATCGGTACCGGTACTGGGTTATATTGCCATTGAATTAGATCTCTCCTCGTTGCGTTTACAACAATATCAAGAGATTTTCTCCGCCTGCTTAGTATTAATTATGGGCTTAGTGCTCTCTAGCGTTTTCGCCGTTCGCCTCATGCACGACGTGACTCGTCCCATTACCCATATGAAAAACATGGTTGACCGCATTCGGCGCGGCCATTTAGATGTTCGAATTGAAGGGAGAATGCATGGTGAGTTGGACTCGCTACGTAAAGGCATTAATGCCATGGCGGTCTCGCTATCCGAATACCATGTAGAAATGCAACACAGTATTGATCAAGCCACCTCAGATCTGCGCGAAACCCTTGAGCAATTAGAGATCCAAAACGTTGAACTGGATATTGCCAAAAAGCGCGCTCAAGAAGCCGCTCGAATTAAATCTGAGTTTTTAGCCAATATGTCACACGAACTGCGTACTCCGCTCAATGGGGTGATCGGCTTTACGCGTCAAATGCTGAAAACCCAGTTAACCAACAGTCAAACTGACTACCTACAAACCATTGAGAAATCAGCCAATAACTTATTAACCATCATTAATGACATCCTTGATTTCTCAAAACTCGAAGCGGGCAAGCTCGCTCTGGAAAATATTCCTTTTGAATTTCAAGAAACCTTAGAAGAAGTGGTTAATCTCCAGGCCACCAGCGCCCATGAAAAAGGCTTAGAAATCACGCTCAAAGTTGATCCAAAGATCCCGTTAGGCCTCGTCGGCGATCCACTACGCATTCAACAAGTCTTAACCAATTTAGTCGGCAACTCGATTAAGTTTACCGAACGTGGCAACATTGATATCAGCGTCGAAATGCGCTCACAACGGGATGATATGGTTGAGTTGCAGTTTATGGTCCGCGACACCGGAATCGGCATTTCAGAACGTCAGCAGGCCCAGCTCTTCCAAGCCTTTAGTCAAGCGGATGCGAGCATTTCGCGTCGTTACGGTGGCACAGGTTTGGGCTTAGTCATCACGCAAAAGTTAGTCGGGCAAATGGGCGGCGAAATCAGTTTAACCAGCCGGCTGCATCAAGGTTCGACATTCTGGTTTACGTTGCGTTTACCTGCGACAACCATGCCAATCAGTGATTGGGTCGATCCGCAGGCGCTATTAGATAAACAGTTATTACTTGTTGAACCTAATATGCAGGCCGCTTCTATTGTTCAGCAGCAGTTAGTGCAAGCCGGGTTAAGCGTTACCTATCGCTCATCGATGCCTGAAGAATCGGAACACTACGATTATATTTTACTGAATTTATCACCAACGAAAGAAACCGACAGCACCATCGTGGAGCAATGGATTCAACAAGCATTGCAATCTGCACCACATGTCATTATTGGTACACCAAGTACCGAGCTGGCATTGGCAGACCAACTGATGAAGCATTATCCGGTACAATGCGTCACTAAACCGTTGTCACGCCG
Source organism: Vibrio sp. A11 (assembly GCF_013048705.1). Lineage (NCBI taxonomy): Bacteria > Pseudomonadati > Pseudomonadota > Gammaproteobacteria > Vibrionales > Vibrionaceae > Vibrio > Vibrio sp. A11. The sequence goes on from NZ_VHSI01000006.1 coordinate 198,399, forward strand.
CAAACTATTGCAAACCTTATTAGCTCATCAGCCGACACGAGCGACGCCTATAGAGCAACCGCGTGAAATAGATAAACTGCCCTTGACCGTGATGGCGGTTGATGACAACCCAGCCAACTTAAAACTGATCAGCGCCCTACTGCAGGAAAGGGTTGCACAGGTGGTCACTTGCAGCGATGGAATAAGCGCAGTGGAGCAAGCGACGCTGCGCGCCTTTGATATCATTTTAATGGATATTCAGATGCCACATATGGATGGGGTTAGCGCTTGTAAAGCAATTAAACAGTTACCGCTCAATGCCACCACACCGATTATTGCGGTAACCGCACACGCCATGGCCGGAGAGCGAGATCGGCTGCTAAAAGCGGGCATGGACGATTACCTAACCAAACCGATTGAAGAGCATATTTTACAACAAGTACTGGTGCACTGGAGTCCAACCCACTTAACTCATGGTGTAGAGAAACTTCCCTTGAGCCACCATCAAGCAGAGCCGATCCTCTCGCCCCACTCTACCGCCAATCTATCCTCTTCAATGGTGATTGATTGGCCACTGGCCTTAAAGCAAGCCGCAGGCAAAGAAGACTTAGCTAAAGAGATGCTACAACTGTTGGTCAATTATCTTCCTGATGTTATTCAAGTGGTGAATCAAGCACAGCAAGATGATCAATATGCGTTAGACGATTTACTGCATCATATCCATAAACTACACGGTAGCTGCTCTTACAGCGGTACGCCATCACTAAAAGCCATCTGTGCAACCTTGGAACACATGTTGCGCTCAGGGAGCCAACTCAGTGATATCGAACCAGAATTATTTGAACTGCAAGATGAAATGGAGAAGCTACTCAGCGAAGCGCCACAATACCTTCACTAGTACGCGTAGTGGAGATAGGCGGTTAATTCGAAGGCACCAATGACTCAAAAATCACCGTAGCGACAGCATAATGTCGCTCATCGGAAAGCGATAGATGAATGGATGTGACTTGCATGGCTTCGGCGAGTTGCTTCGCTCGCCCATGCAGAATTAGATGAGGTTTACCTTGGGCATCATTGGTAATTTGAAAATCATGGAACGTGACACCATTGGCGATCCCAGTACCTAAGGCTTTGGCCGCCGCTTCTTTGGCGGCAAAACGTTTGGCTAAAAAGCGCGCGGGCTGTTTTAAAGCCGCACATTTAACCTGCTCTTCAGGGGTGAGGATCCGCGCCGCAAAGGCACTACCACTGCGGGTAAGCACCTTCTCAATGCGTTCAATCTCAGTAATGTCTGTGCCTAAGCCTACAATCATCGACGATTAACGACGTACGTTATCCATGATGGCTTTCATATCTGCAACCGCTTTACTCAAACCATCAAACACCGCTCGGCCTACAATCGCATGACCAATGTTCAGCTCATAAATTTCAGGGATAGCAGCAATTGCCGCTACGTTGTGGTACGTCAAACCATGTCCGGCATTGACCGTAATACCAAGATCGCTGGCGTAGGCTGCTGCTGCCGCGATTTTTTTCAATTCATTTTGCTGTTCTGTCTCATTAGAGGCTTCTGCATAATGCCCAGTGTGCAATTCAATAAAAGGCGCACCGCATGCTTTCGCGGCGTCAATTTGCTCACGATCGGCATCGATAAATAGAGAGACTTTAATTCCTGCAGCGGTCAATTTTTCGGTCGCGGCTTTCACTTTCTCTAACTGTCCTAGTACGTCCAGACCGCCTTCAGTGGTCAGCTCTTCACGCTTTTCTGGTACCAAGCAAACAAATTCAGGCTGAGTGTTTAAAGCGATTTCGAGCATCTCATCGGTCACCGCCATCTCAAGGTTCATCCGCGTTTGCAAGGTTTCGCGCAAAATACGCACATCACGGTCTTGAATATGGCGACGATCTTCTCGCAGGTGAATGGTAATGCCATCCGCTCCCGCTCGCTCAGCGATCTCTGCCGCATGCACAGGATCAGGGTAACGGGTACCACGCGCGTTACGTAACGTGGCAACGTGGTCAATATTGACACCTAAAAGAATTGAGCTCATGTTTCTATACTCCGTGCTCTAGATAGCGTTGTGGGTCGGAATAACTCCCGACTTTTTAAAGGTTTGCCGCCAAGATACGGCTTTAAGGCGATACGTGTAAAGCGCTTTGCGGCTTGCAATTGATTTTTGGTGGTAAAGCGTCGCTCACTGATCGCAATCAGCTCATCGCCATAAAAGGTTAAATTATCGCGTCTTACCGATGCAATAAAGCCTTTTTGTTCACGATAACGATAGGTCATCGTCGGAGTGATTGGCTCACCGGTGCCCGCACAATGTAAAAAATCAACGCCATAGCCAAGAGAGGACAATAATGCCAGTTCGAAACGACGCAAGGCTGGCTCAGGATTATCACTTTGCGCTAACTCAGTCAGCGCAAACAAATAATCATGAAATAGTGCGGGACTGGGAACGTCATTCGCTAAGACCCGGCCAACCAATTCATTGACGTACATCGCCGAGTAGAGACTGATGCCACTTAAAGGAAGACCTAAGCTTATCGACTCAGCCTGACGTAATGTCTTCATAGTGCTGTTGCCAGACCATTTCAGCAATAGTGGAGTAAACGGCTGTAAAGCGCCTTTAAGCTGAGAGCGCTTGCCACGAGCCCCCTTCGCCATCAACGTTAATCGACCATACTCTTCACTAAATACATCTAAAATTAAGCTTGATTCGCTATAAGGACGGCGATTAAGGACAAAGCAACGCTGAAAACCATCAATCATAACGACACCAACCACTCCAATCAAAGTACAGCGTAGAAGGCCAAATGTACGATGCAAAGAGCCGCATAAAGCGACTCTGTCTTATTCGTTAAGCTCATTGTGGATCATCTTCTGGTGCGCCGTTTAATCCACCAGAAACGATTTATAAATCGTCAATATAGCCTAATGAACGTAAAGCTCGCTCATCATCAGCCCAACCAGATTTCACTTTGACCCACGTTTCTAAATAGACTTTACGTCCAAACAACTCTTCCATATCGAGGCGGGCTTCACGACCAATGGTTTTGATTTTCTCACCCTTTTTACCAATGACCATTTTTTTCTGGCCAATCCGTTCGACCAAAATCAGGGCATTAATATGGAAACCATCGGTTTCTGGGTTGTAATCAAAACGCTCAATCTCTACGGTAACCGAGTAAGGTAATTCCTCTCCCGTAAAACGCATTAATTTCTCGCGGATAATTTCCGAAGCCATAAAACGCTGTGAACGATCGGTCACATACTCTTCAGGGAAATGGTGCGTTGCTTTCGGTAAATGATGACGAACATGCTGATGGAGCACATCAATATTTTTCCCCAACTTAGCCGAAATAGGCACAATATCGACAAAGTTCATCAAGCTGGAAAGATCCTGCATGTGTCGCATCACATCGTTACGATCTTTGACGTTATCGACCTTATTGATGCACAGCACGACCGGAAAATTGGCTTGACGCAGTTTATTGAGCACCATCTCATCATCGGCAGTCCAGTGCGTCCCATCCACCACAAACAGTACTAAATTGACATCACTGAGTGAGCTACTGGCGGCACGATTCATTAAACGGTTGATCGCCCGCTTTTCTTCAATATGCAGCCCGGGAGTATCAACATAAACCGCTTGATAATCGCCCTTGGTGTCTACACCCATAATACGATGGCGAGTGGTCTGTGGTTTACGTGAGGTAATGGAAATTTTTTGCCCAAGAATATTATTTAACAGCGTCGATTTACCAACGTTAGGGCGACCAACAATAGCGATAAAACCACAATGTTGGTTATCCGGTGATGAGCTCGGTTGTTGATCTGATGAAAAGTACGCATCAATATCGAATTCTTTATCAGCCATGGTTTAATTGCTCCAGAGCGGTTTCAGCCGCTGCTTGTTCGGCTTTACGTCGGCTAGTGCCTTTACCTATAACGGGTGTGGCAATGCCAGCAACATCACACGATACCGTAAACTCTTGGTTGTGTGCTTCCCCTTTAATATTAGTCACAATATAGATAGGGAGCGGGCTACGTTTACCTTGTAAAAACTCTTGTAAACGCGTTTTAGGATCTTTTTGCGATACGCCGGGTTTGATGGCATCTAATCTCGGCTGATACCAATTTAAGATAATCCCGCGCACCATCTCGATATCACTATCCAGATAAATCGCACCGATAATCGCTTCTACGGCATCAGCTAAAATTGAATCACGACGAAAACCGCCGCTTTTCAGTTCACCTGGACCTAATTTTAAGTAATCTCCCAAGCCAAATTCTCGGCCTAACTCCGCAAGGGTATTTCCGCGTACGAGTGTGGCACGCATGCGGCTCATATCACCTTCATTGATCTTAGGAAAGCGACGATATAATTCGTCAGCAATGACAAAACTTAAAATTGAATCGCCCAGAAACTCAAGACGTTCATTGTGTTTACCATTGGCGCTACGATGGGTAAGCGCCAATTCCATAAACTCGGGATCATTAAATTGATAACCGAGTTTGGGTTCTAATCTACTAATTGGAGAATTCATGCTCTCTCGATGTGTTACGGGTCAGCGAAATGCTGACCTAATTAATGCCACCTATACGATTAAATCGCACTCCGGTTGGGATCCAAGCTGGCAAGATGCTATCTGCAGATCGTTCAAATTCAAAACTGATCCAAATAGCAACGGCTTTACCCACTAAGTTTTCTTCTGGTACAAAGCCCCAAAAACGGCTGTCAGCACTATTGTCACGGTTATCACCCATCACAAAATAGTGCCCTTGTGGAACAATCCACTCATTAACACCCGCGCGAGGTTGATAATCTCGAATATTATCCATCCGTAACGGGTTAACTAAAATACTGTGTGCCTGCTGGCCCAGCTGTTCATCCATCTGCATTAATGGAATATTATTCTGTACAAATTCGCTTTCAAGCACATTAGATAATTTCACCGTTTGGCAACGGGAATCTTGTTGAGTCTGAATGCAAATCTCTTTCGTAGGGCTGTAGCGAACAATATCGCCCGGCATGCCAACCACACGCTTAATATAGTCAATACTTGGGTTAGGTGGGTATTTAAATACCACCACATCGCCGCGCTCAGGCTTGCCAGTTTCCACTAATTGTGTGCGCCATACAGGATCTTTAAGACCATAGGCGTATTTTTCAACCAGAATAAAATCCCCAACCAATAACGTTGGCATCATCGAGCCGGATGGGATTTGAAATGGTTCAAAAATAAACGAGCGTAATACTAAGACAAAAGCGATCACTGGAAAAATCGAGACCGCATTTTCTACCCACCAAGGTTGTGGCGCGATTTTGCTAACCACTGCCGCATCAATCCCATTGGTTTCGTTCTGCACTTGAGCTTGTTTTTGTAGACGTTTTTTTGACCACAGCCACTTTTCCAACGCCCAGATGATCCCGGTCACGAGAGTAACGATCACCAAAATGAGTGAAAATGTATTCGCCATTGACTTCCCTTATCTAAAAATACGAAAGTGAAAGGGCCAAGACCCTTTCACTTGAGAGCAAATGCTGAACGCACGAGTAAAAGATTAATCTTTACCTACGTGCAAGATAGCCAAGAACGCTTCTTGTGGTAACTCTACGTTACCAATCTGCTTCATGCGTTTCTTACCTTCTTTCTGCTTCTTCAACAGTTTTTTCTTACGGCTAATATCACCACCGTAACATTTCGCTAATACGTTTTTACGTAACTGCTTAACCGTTGAACGGGCAATAATATGGTTGCCAATCGCCGCTTGAATTGCGATATCAAACATCTGACGAGGAATGAACTCTTTCATTTTCTCGACCAACTGACGACCACGATTTTGAGCAAGATCTTTATGGGTGATGATTGCCAACGCATCGACTTTCTCTCCGTTAAGGAGTACATCGACTCGAACCATGCTCGATTCTTCAAAACGTTGGAAACCATAATCCAGTGATGCATAACCACGTGATGTCGATTTCAAACGGTCAAAGAAGTCTAAAACCACTTCTGCCATAGGAATATCGTAGGTCAACGCCACTTGATTACCATGATAAATCATATCCACCTGAGTACCGCGTTTTTCAATACATAAGGTGATAACACTACCTAGGTAATCCGATGGCACTAAGATATTACAACGCGCAATCGGTTCACGAATTTCTTCTATGTCATTGATCGCTGGTAATTTCGCCGGACTATCAACGTAGAGTGTCTCTTTATCGGTTTTAAGCACTTCATAGACAACGGTTGGTGCCGTCGTGATCAAGTCCAGATCGTACTCACGTTCTAAACGCTCTTGGATGATCTCCATGTGCAGCATTCCTAAGAAGCCACAACGGAAACCAAACCCTAGCGCCGCAGACGTTTCTGGTTCATAAAACAGTGACGCATCATTGAGGCTCAATTTACCCAAAGCATCACGGAAGTTTTCATAATCATCCGATGAAACAGGGAAAAGTCCTGCGTAGACTTGTGGTTTTACTTTCTTAAAACCCGGTAATGGCTTTTCACTGCCATTCTTGGCGAGCGTTAATGTATCACCAACAGGAGCACCTAAAATATCTTTAATACCGCAGACGACCCAGCCTACTTCACCACAACCCAATCCGTTGGTATCCACCTGTTTTGGAGTAAAGATACCAATTCGATCCACGCCCCAGATTTGGCCAGTGCTCATGACTTTGATCTTGTCGTTTTTCTTCAAGCTGCCATTTTTGATACGCACTAAAGAAACCACACCAAGGTAGTTATCAAACCAAGAGTCAATGATCAACGCCTGTAACGGTGCCTCTGGGTCCCCTTCTGGTGACGGTATTTGAGAAACAATTTTCTCTAATACATCATCGACACCTAAACCGGTTTTAGCGGAACAACGAACGGCATCGATCGCATCAATCCCGACAATGTCTTCGATCTCTTCCGCAACCCGCTCAGGCTCAGCCGCTGGTAGATCGATTTTATTAAGGATCGGTACCACTTCGAGATCCATTTCAATGGCCGTGTAACAGTTAGCCAAGGTTTGAGCTTCAACCCCTTGACCAGCATCCACCACCAACAGGGCACCTTCACACGCGGCAAGGGAGCGCGATACTTCATAAGAGAAATCAACGTGTCCGGGGGTATCAATAAAGTTAAGCTGATAGGTTTGGCCATCTTTAGCGAGATAATCGAGTGTCACACTCTGCGCTTTGATGGTGATACCACGTTCACGCTCAAGATCCATGGAATCAAGAACTTGCTCTGACATTTCACGCGAGGTTAATCCGCCACAAACTTGGATTAATCGGTCAGATAACGTCGATTTACCATGGTCAATATGGGCGATGATCGAAAAGTTACGAATGTGCTTCATAGGCTTGGGATGACTAAACTCTTTGCTGATTAGGGAATAAGAAACGCCACCGAAGTGGCATTTCATTTAAGTTGGCCGATTCTACCCAATTTCGCTAGGCTTCGCACCATAATTTAGGCGATCGGCTCACCAAGAACACGCAACAAGATCACCTGCTGTGATGAGTCATTTTCTAACTGAGTAGAAAAATATTTTGCAATCACAACGCCTAAGCCCATAAACAGTAGCGCACAAGCAATCACGATACCTTCCGATGCTCCTAACAATGGCGCAAACCACAGTTCTCCCAATACCGCTCCCACAATCATCATCAATAGTGGGACTAAGTAGACCAAGGCTGCCGACTGCAGCAGGCTTTTTTCGGGTAAACCAATCTCGACGATTTGTCCGATGGTGACTGGTTTATCGGTCACTAAGCGCCAAAATAAGGCTTTATTGCCTATCGCTTTTGAGACAATACCTGTTCCACAGCTTTTAACCGAAGCACATTGGTTACAGCTGGTTTGCTGATCACAACTCAACGCAACGAGATAACCACTGGGTTGGGGCTTTACCTCAGTCACGGTGGCTAGCGCGGTCATCATGGTGAGACCTCAGTACGACTAAACGTGATCGATTGAGCAATACGCTGCGCAGTTGCTGGAGGAATATCACCGACCACGGAAATTTCGTTATCGCCATTAATCACACTGTGTAAGGTACGTCGACCTTGCCGAACCAACTGGCCTTTGAGCGAATGGTCATCACGAACAGAGACATACACAGAAAAATTAAACAGGCCGTCGGAAAACATCTGGCTCTCGACTAAACGCTCTGTCATCGCCATCCGATAGCGATTTAGCTCAAGAGGTTGAAACCCATCAGGCTTCCAACCCACGGTCCAAAAAGTTTGCTGAATATTACCTTTAGGCAATGATAACACTTCAGGCAGTTGAACCTTATTCAGTCCAGACATCAGCGTAGCTAATTGATCATTAATTGAATAAGAAATAGTGCGGTACTGTTCAAGCACTTCTCCATCGCGATCGACTAAATCGGCACGTAAAGGCAGCGAACTGTGCTCATCTATCCACAATACATAGGAATAGCGCAAACCATCTTTAGGAACAATCCGTAATACTTGGCAGGCGGCCCCAGCTTCACGAGCGCGCCCCATCTTAACAAAATCATAGTATTGACCAAGTTTAGCCACATCACTGTTGAGCATCGGAATGGTTGGAGCGACCATAGTGCCAGATTCAATCGTAAAAGGCTCAACACCGGGTTCGATGTAGCTAACTTCATTACCACGGCGAATCACTTCTCGTACAGGACCGCTCAGATAAATTAAATGTGCAAATTGTTGGTCATCTTGCCGAGCGTGACGATACAGCAAAGGCTCAATGCTGTTTTTCTTCAGCAGAATATAAGAGAGTTCATAATTAAGATGCTGACTTGCGTCGTTCATCTGATGCAACAAAGCCTCCGCAGATAATTCCTCTGCAAAGGCCTGAGTTACATGCAAACTGAACAGTGCCAGCACACTGATCAGGATTTTTTTCATTCCACTACCGGTTCAGTTAGGTGAGTGTGAGGGGCTAGATTATCACTGTTTAATCTTAGCTGTAGTTCGTAATCTTGCAGTAACGCATTAATTCGCCGACGCTGCTCTTGCATGCTGGCTTCATTACTGGAGTGTCGATTGACGGAATCACGTGTCAAACTCACTGGCTCAGCGCTGCCTGAAAATGGGATCGTCTGTAAAACCGGAATTTGATCATCTTGCGCGCCAACAGTATCGCTGCCACCGTATTGCTGAACACCAATAATCACCGCTAACGACACACTGGCCGCAATCGCCACTTGTCCAAGCTGACTAAGCCAAGCAGGCAACTGACGACGAGCTTTTTGCGCTGAAGGCTGCTCCTCAAGTCGAGGCTCAGCAGATTCACTTGTTGTGACGGCGCTTAACCGAGTATGAGCTGGTTCATTTTCTAGAGCGAAAGCGACGCTTCCAGCAATATTCCATTCTGAACTCACGGGGGCATCGCCACGCATGACATCACCGATCAAGTGGTAGTTTTTCCACGTATCGAGACTTTCATCATCGTGAGCAATCGTTTGTAACAACGATTTATCGACCACTTCGCCATCCATAAGCGCTGAAAGCTTTTCTTTGTCAGCCATTATTTTCACCATGTTTATTGCTCATTATCGGTTACAAAAGCGGTTTAATCCGCTTTTCGACCGCTTCACGAGCACGGAAGATACGAGAACGCACCGTACCAACGGGGCAATCCATGACTTCGGCGATCTCTTCGTAGCTTAAACCTTCCAGCTCTCGCAACGTCATCGCAGTTTTTAAATCTTCAGGCAACGCCTCTATCGCATTAAACACCGCCTGCTTCAACTCTTTGGACAGCGTAATGTTTTCAGGGTTCGATATTTCTTTTAATGCATTATTAGTTTCGTAAAATTCAGCGTCTTCAGCATCAATATCATTCGCGGGTGGCCGGCGGCTTTGAGCGACGATATGATTTTTCGCAGTATTGACAGCAATGCGATATAACCAAGTATAAAACGCACTCTCACCGCGAAACGTCGGAATCGCACGATACGCTTTAATAAACGCTTCTTGTGCGACATCGGGCACGTCTCCAGCGTTGCTCACATACCGCGAAATAAGATTGCACACCTTATTTTGGTATCTCAACACCAAAAGATTAAATGCCTGCTTATCTCCGTTCTGAACTCGCTCAATCAACACTTGATCGGTCAGCTGCTCGTTCATTCGAGCGGTTACTCCTATTGTTATCCCCCTACCTTCTCAGATATGGGCTCTAATTATGCAGAATGCTTGCTTGACACCACTGCTTACATGAGCACTATTGTGACTCAATTACACACAGAAAGTTCAATGCCAGGTAAAATTTTCCTTTACGCTGCGCATTATGCTGTAATGAACAACGGATACCTAAGTTAGATTACTTGAGGTATAGGCAGCAAGGTATAAAGATCTTAAAGGTTAGTCACGTTTACAACAAGTAAATACCTTGTCAGCTTTAGTTTAATTTCAAGTGGGCGTGTTCCACTTAAAATTCAGGAAGTAAACCATCTTATGAACGACTCTCGAGAACATCAATGCGACGTATTGATAGTAGGTAGTGGCGCGGCAGGCTTATCTTTAGCGCTGCAAGTAGCCGAGCACTGTCATGTGATTGTATTGAGCAAAGGACCTCGTAGTGAAGGGGCGACCTATTACGCACAAGGCGGTATTGCGGCGGTGTTTGACGAATCCGATAGTATCGAATCTCATGTGCAAGACACGCTGATCGCTGGCGCAGGGATCTGCGACCAAGAGACGGTACAATTTATCGCTGAGCATGCCAAAGCGTGTGTTCAGTGGCTTATCGATGGCGGCGTTCCTTTTGATAGAGAAGAGAACGATCCCGCGGGGCAGCCACGTTACCATTTAACCCGTGAAGGTGGTCATAGCCATCGACGTATTTTGCACGCCGCTGACGCCACCGGCATGGCGATGCAAACCTCGCTGCAAGATAATATTCTCCATCATCCTAATATTCGCCTGTTTGAGCGCTACAATGCGCTCGATTTGATCACCGAAGATAAAATTGGTGGCGATGCAGATAAAGTGGTCGGGGCTTATGTCTGGAATCGTAACGATGAACACGTTGAGACGATTCGAGCTAAATTTGTTGTGCTCGCGACCGGCGGAGCATCAAAGGTATATCAATACACCTCAAATCCAGACGTCTCTTCGGGAGATGGTATCGCAATGGCATGGCGCGCAGGTTGCCGAGTCGCCAATCTGGAATTTAACCAATTTCATCCAACGTGTTTGTATCATCCAGAGGCTCGTAATTTCCTGCTTACCGAAGCACTGCGCGGTGAAGGCGCTTATTTACGTCGCCCCGATGGCAGCCGCTTTATGATCGATTTTGATCCGCGGGCCGAACTAGCCCCACGGGATATCGTCGCTCGAGCCATCGACTATGAGATGAAACGCTTAGGCGCTGATTGTATGTATCTTGACATCAGCCATAAGCCTGCTGAGTTTATAGAGAAGCATTTTCCAACCATACATAGCCGACTGATGGATTTGGGCATTGATATGACCAAAGAACCGATCCCGATTGTCCCAGCGGCTCATTACACCTGTGGTGGTGTGGTTATCAATCAACAGGGCCAAACCGATCTTAAACAGTTGTATGCGATTGGTGAAGTCAGTTATACCGGTTTGCATGGTGCCAACCGCATGGCGTCTAACTCTTTGTTAGAGTGTGTGGTTTATGCTTGGTCTGCGGCGCAGGATATTTTACGTCTGCATCCTCAAGCCCAGATGCCGCCGTCACTGCCTCATTGGGATGAAAGTAAAGTGACTTGCTCGGATGAAGAAGTCGTCATTCAACACAATTGGCATGAACTCCGTCTATTTATGTGGGATTACATGGGCATTGTTCGTACCGATAAACGCTTAGCACGAGCTTTACGACGCATTCAGTTATTGCAGCAAGAAACCCATGAATACTACAGTCATTTCCGAGTATCCAATAACCTCCTTGAGCTGCGTAACTTATTGCAGGTCGCAGAGCTCATGGTCCGCTGTGCGATGCAACGCAAAGAGAGCCGAGGGTTACACTACACGTTAGACTATCCGCAACCACTAGAAAAGAGTGGCCCAACCATTCTCTCACCAAGATGATAGCGTCAACGGGAGCCTGAGTGCTCCCGTTTTAAGCGCCCCAGCAACTGACGATAATCCGTTTCAGGACAGCTATCTCGCCATAAGAGTACTGATCGCTGTCGACCATAAAAACGAATGAATAATCCTCGATATAATAACGATACACCTTGGTAGGAAAACTCTTGGTCTGCCCATCGCAGCCGTCCGGAAAAATCAATCTCGAACTCTTCTGACAAGGTGACTGGCAGCCAATCTAATAAAGGCGTCTTTAACCAATAACACAGAATAACCACTGCGGCCACGAGAGGGATGGGTGAAATTAATAATGCCCATATCAGCAGCATCAACAGACACCACGCGGTAATATGGGCAAACAGGGAAGGAGTTAAAGCAAGCTTAACGGACTTTGCTGAGATTATAAGCGACAATCTTGTCTACCATGGCAGCGTGACCGAGATTTTCTGAGCGACCATGCCCCATGATCCAAGTAAAAAGATCCGGATCATCGCACTCAAGTAAAGAGACAAAATCTTGCTGTTCTGATTCACTCAAGGCTTCAAAACACTCCTCGAAAAAGGGCATGACAACCACATCAAGCTCTAACATGCCACGACGGCATGCCCATTTCACTCGTGCTTTCTCTTGCGTAGTGTACATCGACTTTCCTCACCTTAGGTAGATTTTCAGCAAGTGTAACAAGCAACCCTCAATACAACTAGTAGCTTAGTCACAGTCCCTATTCAAGCTGACAAAAAACTTGATCCAGATTAACATAGTGAAAATCATTTCAGTTAGGTGAAGGATATGAGCTGGAAAAATACATTTACCCCTCTTTTAGTGACCGCCAACGATCGATTGCCTGAATTGATGGTGACCCATCTCGAACAATGGGCCGCCATCTACGTTTCAGGCATCGACAGTAAACCTTACTTACAAGGACAGCTCACCTGTAATGTGGTTGCATTACCTGCACAACAAATGGTTTACGGCGCCCACTGCGACGCGAAAGGCAAAGTATGGAGCGCTTTTCGTTTATTTCATCATCGAGATGGCTACGCCATGTTCCAACCCGCTTCAGCGGTTGACGTCGAATTACGAGAACTCAAAAAGTACGCGATTTTTTCTAAAGTGACCATCGAGCAAAGCCAAGATATCGCTTTAGGCCTGATCGGGAAACAAGCTGAGCTGTGGCTCAACCAATTCAATGATTGTCGCGATGACGTACGCGTTTTAGAGCAAGGTACAGCGGTAAAAATCAGTGCTCAACGTTGGTTACTGTTAGTTAAGCCGGATTCTGTAGAAGCCTTACTGGAAAGCATGCCGGCCCAACGGGTCAACTCAGAGATCTGGACTCGTTTTGAGATTCAAGAAGCACTGCCGATCGTCACTCAAGACCAGCAAAATGAACATATCCCGCAAGCGTTAAACTTACAGGCTTTAGGTGGCATCAGTTTTAATAAAGGTTGCTATACCGGGCAAGAAACCGTAGCACGAGCCAAATATCGTGGGATCAACAAACGGGCTTTATGTCTGGTCGCCGGTGATATCCATCAGCCGTTAAACGCCAATCAAAGCATAGAATTAGAGCGAGCGGTTGGTGATAACTGGCGCAGCGCTGGAGTGCTCATGGCTCATTACACCTTTACTGATCAGCGTGCCATCGGGCTTATCGTTCTGCCTAATAACCTAGAGGCTGATACTCTGTTACGCATCAAGTCTCAGCCAGAGACACGTTGGACACTGCAACCTTTACCTTATTCACTGGATAATGCTTAAACCACTTTCAACCCCAATCATCCGCTATCTAGAGCAACAAGGAATCGATCATCAGCTACTGCACCATCAGTCAGCCGCAATCAGCATCGAAGATACCGCTCGTCAGCGCGGCATCCATCCTAGTCAAATGGTCAAATGTCTTTTATTGCGCGACATGAGTAACCGCTTAGCTTTAGCTTGTGTACCAGGTGATCGCTCTGTCGACCCTAAGCGAGTTCGCAAAATATTGGATTGGCGAAGAATGACTTGTGTCGACCGATCTCAAGTTGAAGCGTTAACAGGCTATACGATAGGGACCGTCACTCCATTATGCTTGAGCCTATCGCTGCCGATTATTTTTGATTATTCATTAATGCAACACACGCTGGTAACCATCAGCAGTGGCTCAGCGTATGCTGGGATAGCGTTAGCACTGAATGACTTAGTGAAATTATGCCAACCTCAATTTGCAGATATTGTTCGCGATTAGCGCTATTCATGGTCAAAATAGTGTGATCACACCTAAATTATTCAGTGTATTCATGTGAATATTAAATCACTTTTCAATCATAAATAGTTAATGGTGTAATTTTCAGTTACCCTAATTTTACTGATGAAGGCCAGTCCGTTCGCTTGATATCAAAGTACCGATTAAGTGTTCAGTAGCATCGTCAGTAAAAAGTGATTAGCAGGGTTTGCCTGTAACTCGCTTTGTGTGTAATGCATCTGTGATTATTTAGCCCGCAACCTTGCGGGCGTTTTTTACAAAAAAATCACTCACCTATCACTCGTTTTTATTTTCTTCCGCTATTCTTATTACTGTCATATTCATTTGGCTCAATAGGTGCCACAAAAAATCATTACTGCTGTCGAAACCTAAACCATGGTCTATCCTATCGCCAAATGATCATCAACCGAAACGGGATAGGTAGTACGGCAAATTATTAAACTCGTCAGTCAATGCAGTAAGTATAGCTGCCTTCATCACACTATTTTTCTGTGATTTAACTTATACTTACTAATATGGAAACAAAGAAAGGATCGAAATATGAGACTGTTTAAGCGCTATACACCCAGTATGATTGCTAAGCACGTAAGTCGTCTTTTTAAAGGAAGAATCTATATCTACGGTGTCGGTCGATTTGAGTTTGACCATGGAAAACTGATTTTACCTGAACGTGCTGAACAACGACATTTCCAGACCGTCAATGAGGTCAACCAAGAAATCCGTCGCTTACGTTGTGCTTACGCTTAATTCCCTCATTACCTCATTCATCGAAAAAGGGTTGGCTTTAAGGCCAACCCTTTTTTTATGCGTCATCGACACACGAAACTCTGGTTCAGCGAACCGTTCCGCTAGCGACATGGGTTGTGATCACGGTGATGATCCGCATTAAAGCACTGGGCAATTTTAGGTAGTTCTCCTTTTAAACCAAGCGCATGCATCATCATCATCTGTTTCCCCCCGGGAAGCTGACCCGCCAAATGCATGCCCATACCACGCAGCCATTTCTTAGCCGGATGACTCCCGGAAAATAATTCTTTAAAACCTTGCATACTAGCAAGCATTTTGGCGGCTTCTGCTTTACGCCAACGTTCGTAAGGTCGTAAATGGCGATGATGGCCAATATCAAATCCTTGCTGCCAAGTGATCAGTATATGCTCAGCTAAACTTGCCGCATCAAGTAGCCCCAAATTAGCGCCCTGCCCAGCAAGAGGATGAATCGTATGCGCCGCATCACCCACTAACGCGATACGCGGTCTAGCAAAATCACGAGCATAACGCGCCGTCAAAGGAATCACATGTCGTATTCCGACGACTTCACATCGCCCAAGACGAGCGTCAAACTCAACCGTCAGTGCTTTATTAAATTCCAGATCATCTAGCGCCATCAATCGCTGCGCACGACTCGATTCAGTTGACCACACAATCGAACTCATGTGCTCTTCACTCATCGGCAAAAAGGCTAACGGCCCTTGGGGAGTGAAAATTTGTCGAGCCATCGCCTGATGCGCCAGTTCAGTGCGCACGTTAGCAACCAAAGCATGATGCCCGTAATCCCAATACGTTAAGGGGATATCGACTTGGCGACGCACCCAAGAGTGAGCACCATCCGCCCCCACGACCAGTTTCGCGGTCAACGCTTGGCCATCACTGAGAGTTAGCCACGCTTCATTCTCACCAATAGCCAATTGTTGGCAATTGGCTGGCATATATAAACTGACATTGGCTTGTTTTTTTACTTCATCCAGCAGTGCCAACTGAATGACTCTATTTTCAACAATATGCCCAAGGTTGGGCTGGGTAATCTGCTGCGCAGAAAACGCTATCTGAGCGAAGCTATCTTGCTCCCACACTTCCATACCCAAGTATGGTGTCGCTCGACGAGCGAGGATCCCCGACCACACGCCAAGGTTTTTCAATACCGTTTCACTCGCGCGGCTCAAAGCAGACACTCGAACATCTGGCAAAGCATCAAGCTGAGTGTCGGGGGCTTTACTTTCAATGATCGCGATTCTCAAATCGGAATCTTTTAGCGCTGCCGCAAGTGTTAACCCAACCATACCGCCACCGACGATGGCAATATCCACACTTTGCATCATATTCATTACCTTTATCCTAAAGTGCGATTGAGCAAGGGGGTTTTTAGCAAGGGAAGCATTTCCATCGCCATTAATCCCAGGTTACGTCCCACTCGTAATGTCAGCCAATCATTAGAAAATAGATGAACTAATGTCGACGTTAATTGAATCGTTGCTTGACGATCCGTTTCACGGCGCTGACGAAACGTCGCTAATTGGCGATAGTCCCCCATCAACCGGGTATCTTCTTCGCTAAGCACTTGCGCCAGTGTGGCAATATCTCGGATCCCCAAATTAAAACCTTGCCCGGCAATCGGATGCAGCGTTTGCGCCGCATTACCAATGGTGACAAATCGATGCGCGATAGTCTGGGGATGATAACGTAGGAGTAATGGGTAAGTAGAACGCTGTCCAACCTGTAAAAATCGCCCCAAACGCCAACCAAACGTCGCTTGTAATTGGGTAAGAAACTCACTGTCTGAGACATGCTGCATCCGTTCAGCTTGCTCGGCAGATAAGCACCAGACTAACGATAAACGATTGTCACTCATGGGTAATAGCGCTAAAGGCCCAGATGAAGTAAAACGTTCAAAGGCTCGTCCCTGATGTGCCTGATCAGAAAGTACATTGGCAATTAAGGCCACCTGTTCAAAATCATGCTCTTGGCGAACGAATCCTATTTGGGAACTGGATGTCGACAGCGCACCATCGGCGGCAACTAATAACTTCCCTGTAATTATCTGCTGATCAGATAAGGTCACGCTAACCTGTTCTGACGTCCGCTCAACATGCTCAACGCTAAGCGGACAATAGTAAGTTATATTATCGCAGGCGTTAATTTTCTCAGCGTACTGTTGACCGACTTTAGACAGTTCGACCACATACCCTAAAGCGTCTAAACCAAGCTGCGCGGAATCGAAGTTAACCATCCCAGCATGAGAGCGGTCAGAAACGTGGATCTGGGAGATGGGTGTTGCAAAAGGATATAGGCTATCCCACACCCCCCAGCTTTTTAATAATTCTACCGTACCATGAGCCAATGCAATCGAGCGAGAATCAAACCCAGGATGTGCATGATGGTCCGTTTGAAACGGTTCGATGATGGCGATCGATAGAGGTTGCTGACTTAACGCGTTCAGCGCTAACGCCAATGTCGACCCCGCCATTGCACCACCAGCAATAATCACATCAAAAGATTGCACCTCTCTCACAGCTTCCTCACTTAATGCACAATAGGTTTGGTATCAGGATTCACGGTTCCTTTGAACTCGATGTACAACATAAACACACACGCTTTGATATGTTCAATCACATGCTCAAGTAACTGTGCTTGCTGATCGAGATCATCTTCTTCATCAATACCTAATTTTGCGATCTCTTCTAAATCTTGCAGTGCTTCTTTGGCATGCGAGGACAAACCGGACATCGTAACGGCCATTAAACCCAGTCCAGAAATGAAGTGATTAACCCAATCAGCGACGCCATCCGCAAACTGAAATAAGGCATTCGTATCATCGGTGATCGGTACCAATAAGGTTAACTTAAAATCGTCACTGGCGAGCTCGGCTTGAGTCGCTAACAGTAACTGTTTCGCTTTTTCTAATGCGCTCGTCGGCCAGCCCATGCCATCATTGGTATAATCAAAAAGCAGCGGCTGCCAGCTTTGATCGTTCAAAGTTAAGCCTCCGGCTAACATCCCTGCGATCAAACCATGCAGTTCAGCTGGATTTATCGCTAACGATGCCGCTTGGAGTTCGCTGGCTAGTTGGTTATAACTGGGAAACGTTGTATCGCTCATGGTCACTTCATCATGGTAAATAATTGCCATCCTATCACTTCAAGGTCATCGGGAAAATCCTCAGTGTAGGGTTTGTGCTTCGCTTTAACGCAAATTGGTTAATAAGTCGGTGTTTGCTTTACCAATTACTATTTATCCACGTGAAAAGCTTGAATCTTGTGACCACTTTACCTATAGTTTGCCCCTCGATGGTTGCTCAGATAGAATCATCATTAGTTACGCGAATAGAGTTCACTTATCATGAGTAATCAAGCGGTTGACGTTGAAATTTTAGGCAAAACAACGCGTGTCAATTGTCCCTCTGGACAAGAAGCATCGTTAATACGTGCCGCACAAGATCTCGATCAACGATTGAAAGATATGGCTGAACGTACTAAGGTAACTAATGAGGTTAAGCTACTTACCATTGCCGCTCTCAATATCTGCTATGAGCTACAAACGGAACGGCAAAAGCAGAATGAACAACAGCAACAAATCAGTGAGCGAGTGGAAGAGCTGACTGCATCGCTACAAGCAGTACTCAATAAAGTACCACACGGATAGTGTTATTTTTATCTGCACAAGTTTTACCCTGGAGTGTTTGTCAGAGGATGTACGTCCCTGAGCCGATAAGCAACACATAAGGGTTGGTACTTGGTCACTATTGAGCAGGCTCGGCTTGTACCGAGAAGCCTACGGTAGCCATTGCTAATCCGCCTTGAACCAGCTGGTTCAAGGGCCACAGTCCTCAACGGCACTCTGGGGTTCCTAATGTTACACACCCGTCAACAGCTGCGTGGATTGATTCGTCAACGACGCAATCAACTGTCTCAGGCCGAGCAGCAACAAGCCAGTCAAGCCTTAATCCAACGCTTTATCGAGCTTCCTGAAGCGCAAACAAGCCAACATATTGCCCTATATCTGGCTACTGATGGCGAATTAAATACTCAACCTCTGATTGAACGGTTATGGGCCCAAGGTAAATATGTTTATCTACCGGTATTGCACCCATTTTCTCCCGGTCACCTTCTTTTTTTACGTTATCAACCGACCACGCCCATGGTGCGTAATCGTTTTGCGATTCTTGAGCCGCGACTCAATCAACAGCTGATTCAACCACTGAAACAGCTGGATCTGATTTGCACCCCGTTAGTGGCCTTTGATGCTCATGGTCAACGCTTAGGGATGGGCGGAGGATATTATGATCGCACTCTCGCTAATTGGTTTGTAACTGGGCAAGGAGCCACACCGATTGGTCTTGCGCATGACTGCCAATATCTAGAGCAATTACCTCACGAAAGTTGGGATGTCCCATTACCTAAAATCGTCACTCCCACCCGACTTTGGCAGTGGAAAGCGTGATCAGCGTAGACATAAACGACTCGATAGTTGCCTTCTCTCAGTACAGCTGAACACCATTTGAGTATATAATCTCGCCCTTATTCCCCCTTTATGGTTAATGTATTGGCAGGGTTACTTGTTCAATACCAATCAACATTCAATGACTCACAATCAGGAGATAGGCATGACTCAAGATGAAATGAAAAAAGCCGCCGGCTGGGCTGCACTTAACTATGTCAAAAAAGGCAGTATTGTTGGTGTCGGTACAGGCTCAACTGTTAATCACTTCATCGATGCCTTAGGCTCTATTAAGGATGATATTCAAGGCGCAGTCTCGAGCTCATTGGCTTCAACAGAAAAACTCCAAGCACTTGGTATCAAAGTTTATGACTGTAATGACATTGAAGCATTAGATGTTTACGTGGATGGGGCTGATGAAATCAACGCTCAACGCGAAATGATTAAGGGCGGTGGTGCGGCCTTAACGCGAGAAAAAATTGTTGCAGCGATTGCTAAACAATTTATCTGTATCGTCGATGGCAGCAAAGCCGTTCCCGTGCTAGGGAAATTTCCACTGCCAGTTGAAGTTATCCCAATGGCACGTAGCTACGTTAGCCGTGAATTAAGCAAATTGGGCGGAAAACCTGTCTATCGTGAAGGGGTGATTACTGATAACGGTAATATTATTTTGGATGTGCACGATCTGCACATTACTCAAGCCAAAGCGCTGGAAGATAAAATTAACTCGATTACCGGTGTCGTGACCAATGGTTTATTTGCTCATCGTGGTGCCGATGTGGTGATCACGGGAACTGAGCAAGGTGCCAAAATCGAAGAATAAGATTGAGAAAATCACCACCTTTTTGGTTATTTGATTACAAACGGCACCTTGAGTGCCGTTTTTATTGCTTTTCATTAAAGAATATTCTCGCTTATTCCGTAATTTTCTTACCCAAACCGGAAAATATTTGTTAGTTTATTGGAGCAAAGACACACAAGGAAAACGTTTGCGTTGAATAAAACAAGTCCAATAATTGACGTTTGATACCCAAACCATTTGAAAAATAGCTCTATGACCGATTTATCACGCAATCATCAACGACGTGAAGCGGTGACTTCAAACGGAATGGGGATACTTGTGGTTCACTCAATAAGCCCATTTCCCATATTTAAGGACGAGTATCATGGCCAAAGTTTCACTAGAAAAAGATAAAATTAAAATCTTACTGCTGGAAGGATTACACCCTTCAACCGTCGAAGTTTTACAAGCTGCTGGTTACAGCAATATTGAATATCACAAAGGTTCGCTCGAAGAAGCCGAGCTACTGGAAGCCGTCAAAGACGTCCATTTTATCGGTATTCGCTCGCGAACCAATCTCACCGAGTCGGTGATTAACGCCGCTAATAAGCTGGTTGCTATCGGTTGTTTTTGTATTGGTACCAACCAAGTTAATTTAAAGGCCGCAGCCCAACGTGGTATTCCGGTATTTAATGCTCCCTTTTCTAACACACGCAGTGTGGCCGAATTGGTTTTAGGCGAAATCCTCTTGTTGTTGCGCGGTATTCCAGAGAAAAATGCTTTGGCTCATCGTGGCATCTGGAAAAAAAGTGCCGACAATTCCTATGAAGCGCGCGGTAAACGCTTAGGGATTATTGGTTATGGTCATATTGGTACTCAGCTCGGAATTATTGCTGAAAACCTCGGTATGCATGTCTATTTCTATGACATTGAGAATAAACTCTCTTTGGGCAATGCCACTCAAGTACATACCATGAGTGAGCTACTCAATAAGTGTGATGTTATCTCTTTGCATGTCCCAGAAACGCCGGAAACCAAAAATATGATGGGCGTAGAAGAGTTCGCCCGCATGAAACCAGGCGCTATATTTATCAACGCTGCTCGGGGTACCGTGGTTGATATTCCGGCACTGTGTGGCGCTCTTGAATCTGGCCATATTGCCGGAGCCGCGATTGATGTTTTCCCAACGGAGCCGGCGTCAAACAAAGAACGCTTTGAGTCACCACTCACTGCATTTGATAATGTCCTTCTTACCCCACACGTTGGCGGTTCAACTCAAGAAGCGCAAGAAAACATTGGTATCGAAGTCGCTGGTAAGCTCACCAAATACTCAGATAACGGCTCAACCCTATCGAGTGTTAACTTCCCTGAAGTATCACTACCTCAGCATCGTGATTGTTCTCGTTTATTGCATATCCATGAGAATCGCCCCGGTATCCTAACCCAAATCAACACCATTTTTGCCCAAGATGGGATCAATATTGCCGCGCAATATTTACAAACTAGCGCCAATATTGGCTATGTGGTTATCGATGTCGAAACGGCACGCTCCGAAGAAGCCTTAATCAAGCTTAAGGCTATTGATGGCACCATTCGTGCGCGTATTCTTCATTAATCAAACCATACAACGAAAAAAACCAGCCGAGGCTGGTTTTTTTCGTTTTTAGCTTGCCTTAACCGCGCAGCGCTCGCTCGCCACGAGTCATGCCAACCACACCGCTTCGCGCCACTTCAATCACTTCCGTGACTTCGGTGATCGCCGCGATAAAGGCGTCCAATTTATCGCTGGTTCCGGTTAATTGAACCGTATATTGCGCAGCAGTCACATCAACAATCTGACCACGAAAGATATCAGCCGTGCGCTTAACTTCAGCCCGAGCAAAACCGCTGGCTTTGACTTTAACCAACATCAATTCACGCTCGATATGCTCAAACTCCGAGACTTCTTGCACTTTCAAAACATCGATCAATTTATGCAGTTGCTTTTGAATCTGCTCTAACTGCATCTGATCCGATTTCGCGGTGATGTTCAAACGCGACAATGTCGCATCATCCGTGGGCGAGACGTTTAACGTTTCAATGTTATAACCACGCTGAGAGAACAAGCCAACCACACGAGAAAGCGCACCAGGCTGGTTTTCCAACAGTAAGGAAATGATATATCTCATTTTAGGTTCTCTCCGTTCTGCTTAACCACATTTTATCCATGCCTTCACCCTTAATTTGCATTGGGTAAACATGCTCGGTCTCATCAACGTTAATATCAACAAACACTAAACGATCTTTCATCGCGAGCGCTTTAGCCAGTCCTGATTCCAGTTCATCAGGGGATGAAATGCGCATCCCAACATGGCCATACGCTTCCGCTATCGCGGCAAAATCAGGGACTGAACTCATGTAAGAGTTAGAGTAGCGGCCTTGATAAATAATATCTTGCCACTGTTTGACCATGCCTAAAAAACGGTTATTGAGGTTGATGATCTTGACCGGAATACCATACTGCAATGCGGTAGAAAGCTCTTGGATATTCATTTGAATACTGCCATCACCCGTCACCACCACCACTTCTTCCTCTGGAAGCGCAAACTTAACACCAAGCGCCGCGGGTAAACCAAACCCCATCGTGCCAAGACCACCAGAGTTAATCCAGCGACGCGGCTTATCAAATGGATAGTAAAGCGCAGCAAACATTTGATGCTGACCAACATCAGAGGCTACATAAGCATTGCCTTCGGTAAGCCGAAATAAGCTTTCGATCACTTGCTGAGGTTTGATACGTTCGGCAGAAGTTTCATAGCGTAAACATTGACGCTCTCGCCACTGCTCTATCTCTTGCCACCACAAGGCTAATGCTTGATGATCATTAGCTTCTTCTTGCTCGTGCAATAATTTGAGCATGGTCGTTAAAACTTGTTCAGCTGAGCCGACGATCGGTAAATCAACTTTGACATTTTTTGAGATAGAAGATGGATCAATATCGATATGCATGATCTTGGCATTAGGACAATATTTTTCCAAATTATTCGTCGTACGATCATCAAACCGAACTCCGACCCCAAAAATTAAATCCGCATGATGCATCGCCATATTGGCTTCATACAAACCATGCATACCCAACATGCCTAAACTATTTTTATGGGTACCAGGAAAAGCGCCCAATCCCATCAATGTACTGACCACAGGAAGATTGAGCTGTTCGGCTAAGGCTCTGATAGGTTTATCGGCTTGTGAAATGATCGCCCCACCACCGATATACAGTACCGGTTTTTTAGCAGCGAGCAGCGCTTTCAAGGCTTTTTTAATCTGCCCTTTATGACCAGCAGTCGTTGGGTTATAGGAGCGTAGATGGATAGAATCTGGGTATTGATAGGGTAATTTAACCAAAGGGTTCATTACATCTTTGGGAATATCAATCACCACAGGACCAGGACGTCCAGTGGCAGCGATGTAAAACGCTTTTTTGATCGTTTCTGGGATATCTTGCGCTTTTTTAACTAAAAAACTGTGTTTTACAATCGGCCTTGACACACCAACAATGTCACACTCCTGAAAAGCATCATTACCAATTAAATTGGTGGCAACGTTACCAGAGATAACAATCATTGGAATGGAATCCATATACGCGGTGGCAATACCGGTGATGGTATTGGTCGCACCAGGTCCAGAGCAGACCAATACCACTCCCGTCTTTCCTGTGGCTCGAGCATAACCATCCGCCATGTGCGTGGCGGCTTGTTCGTGCCGAACCAATACATGCTTAATTTGATCAGCTTTGAGATGTAATGCATCGTAAATATCTAATACGGAACCACCGGGATAGCCAAAAATCTGCTCCACCCCTTCTTCTATCAGCGATTGCACGACCATTTCAGCGCCAGATAACATCGCTCTATTGGGTAATTCTACCATTTTCTTCTCCTTGACCAATCTTCTACACCGGGTCAGTGCATAAAGCTGGTTTTACATAGTCTAGGGCTTATTTGTAGCCTGATGTGGAAGCCTTCCGCTTTCCGCTATGTCCCGCACCGGTCATAACAAGTGCTAAGGTAACGCAACAACTGTAACGGTTTATTTTCATTAGGTCTAATGGCATAAAACGCCAGCAAACAATAAGATAAGGTAAATAAATGTATAAAAGGCGCTCAATGTTGAATTTATCATCATACACAGAGTAGAGAGGCAGAAAGGGGATAAAAAACAGAGTAATATTTTGTTACGTTAGTCCATCGGTCTCTTCTTGATGCAGCAATACATCCAGACTCACACGCGAACGCCACGCAAGATGGTTTAAAGCACTAGAAAACGTAGTCAATCAAAATACAGTGGCTATAAGCTATCATTACTTCCGCCCCTGTCATCGAGCGATCGGGGCGGAGAACATTCTGGCTTAACGGATAATCATATCGCGTGACAAGCGTTCGAGAATTTACTCTTTTGATTTATCACGATACATGTCTTCAATTTCGTGTTGATAGCGATCATTAATCACTTTACGACGTAGTTTCTGGGTTGGGGTTAATTCACCTTCATCCATAGAAAAGGCTTTAGGCAGCAGTTTAAACTGTTTTACCTGCTCAAATTTAGCCAAGCCTTGTTGTAAATCATGTACTCGTTTTTCGAACATTTCCAACACTTGGCTATGTTTGATCAGTTCAAGACGATCGTGATACTTAATATTTAATTCTTTCGCGTAGCTCTCCAGTGTATCAAAACACGGAACAATCAATGCAGAAACAAACTTACGCGTATCAGCGATTACGGCAATTTGTTCAATAAAATGATCTTTGCCTATCGTGCCTTCAACAAGCTGAGGTGCAATGTATTTACCATTCGAGGTTTTCATTAACTCTTTAATGCGATCGGTAATAAAAACGTTACCGTATTCATCAATATGTCCAGCATCACCAGTTTTTAAAAAGCCTTGTTCATCAAAACTATTCGCGGTTTCTTGCGGCATTTTGTAATAACCACGCATCACCATCGGCCCGCGAACCAAAATTTCATTATTTTCACCAATTTTAAGCTGCACATTCGGCATACTGATACCAATAGAATCAGGATTAAACTGGTGATCGTTCCAACAAGAGACGGTGGCAGTGGTTTCCGTCATGCCATAACCCAATTTGACATTGATGCCAATCGCATGGAAAAAGCGTCCGATCGTTTCATCCAATTTTGCGCCACCACATGGCATAAAATGGATTCGTCCGCCCAATAAAGCTCTTAACTTAACCAACACCAATTTATCCGCAAGCTGATAGCTACGCACTAACAACCATGACGGTTGACGATTCTCTTGACGACATAAGGCCATTTTGGCTCCCATGTTGACCGCCCAAGTAAACAAAGCTTTGCGATGAAATGGCGCTTTCGCGACTTTTTCATGGATAGCAGAGAAAATCTTTTCGTAAAAACGCGGTACAGCACACATCACCGTAGGGCGCACCTCACTCAATGCCTCACGGACTTGAGATACCTCTTGCAAATAAACGTTGGTCGCTCCTTTATACAGAACATAACAACTCCACGCGCGCTCAAAGACATGCGAAAGTGGTAAGAAACACAAAGAGATGTCCTGATCAGAAAGAGTTAACCGTTGATCATGCCCTTCTAATTGAGCACCAATGTTACGGTAATCAAGCATCACCCCTTTAGGTTGTCCGGTCGTGCCTGATGTATAAATTAGGGTATAAAGATCATCATAGTTAGCCTTTGCGATACGTGTCGATAGCTCAGCTTGCTGAGCAGTAGAACCTTGAGCAATAAAATCACTCCAAGTAAAAGCATGGCAAAAACCCTGTAAATCAATGTCATCACTCATGGCGATGATCAATTGTAAGGTCTCACATTGTTCAAAAATAGCGAGAGCCACATCATACTGTGCTTGCTCACCGACAAATAATACTTTGGCATCTGCGTTGTGCAAAATATAAGCACACTGCTCTGGTGTATTGGTGGGGTAAATCGGCACCGTCACCAATCTTGCTTGCAAGGCAGCAAAATCGGCAATTGTCCATCGTGGCATGTTGGGGGAACAAATTGCGACTTTATCTTGAACATCCAAACCTAACGATAATAATGCTAAGGACAGTTGATCCATTTGTTGACCAAATTGATGCCAAGTAATGTCCTGCCACGCTTTATCCACTTTATGCTGTAATGCAATACGATTGCCACCGCGCGAAATTTGCTCACGAATACAGTTAACGATATGAAAATCTAAATTGACCATGTCTCTTACCTATGGCTTACACTTGTAAGCTATTTTTTGAGCGAACAAGTGTACATTTAACCGTTCAAAAGACAATGGCACGGTATCAAACTTTTACGAAAAGATTGTCTCTTAAAACAAAAAGAACTTCAGGTTAAGGCTTTCCCTAACCTGAAGTTCACGCCACGCCAATATTATTTACGACAAGGCAACGACATTGCCACAAGTCATCATTAATTGGTCACGTAACCAAATATGGCCTTTGTCTTTTTCACTTGATTCGTGCCAGCTTAAATAACCGCTGATACTTGCATGATCAAATGGAAAATCTAGAATTTGCAACTGCTCTTTATTCGCTGCGTGTTCAACGACCCAACGTGGAGCAATCGTCACAAGTTCAGATTGACCAACGACATAAAGTACATTGCTCAAGCTGGTTCCTTCGTAGTTTGCTTGGCAATCTAATTCACGATATGCCTGCTCAGAAAAACTGCGTTGACCATGAACTTTTGACAGCTTAGCGTGTTGTTCACTCGCCAGTAACTCACGAGTGATCGATCCTTGAATTCGTGGATGAGATTTGGCAGCGACCACCACTAACTCATCTTGGAATATTTCGGTACTGGAAAAACCTTGTTCATCAAATCGAGCGTAGTCAATAACAAAATCAATCTCTTGATAACGCATGCGCTCAGCTAATTGACGATCAAACTCCGCATCAAGATGCAATTGAACGTGAGGCGCTTGCTCATGAATGGTCGCCATAATTTGCGGTGCAAAACGAATATCACAAGGGCTACAAATCGCTAGTTTGAATAAACGAGTCGAGGTCAGAGGAGAAAACACCGAGCTTGGTAATTCATTACGAATTAACTGTAATGCTTGGCGAATCGGGCCAAATAACTGACGAGCACGTGGTGTGGGTTGAATCCCTCGTCCTTGGCGCATAAACAGTTCGTCATTAAACATCACTTTTAAACGCGCAACCGCATTGCTCACTGCAGGTTGAGACATGCCTAAATTATGGGCAGCTCGAGTAATATTTTGCTCTTGCATCACCGCATCGAACACAGTGAGTAAATTTAAATCAACGCTACGCAGAGTGCTTTCCATACGGTAACTAGCAATTGCGCTCATTGGATCTTTTTTGTTAAGCATAAAGTACGCCTCTTTTTTTATTATCATCTACCTCAATTTTCACCGCAATGAGTGGTAACCCATCTCAAGCAAAAAAAGAATGCAGAAGTATTTATTACCCAGATAATTTCTGGTGAGACCTACTATCAACGATTCATTTAACTAATAGCAATAGGATTGAGAAAAAGTCAGTAAATTTTACCATAAGCAAATAAACCACCTTTAATTTCAATTGGTTAGTTTTTTATAAAAAAAGATAAAGTTTATTTTCCGGTGTTTTTTATAAAACATTGACCTCGCGAATACTTTAAGACGTAAACAAAAACTAATATTCACACAACAAATATCATTCGATGTAAGAATAATTTAGTGAATTAATTTAACGCGGCATAATTAGGGAAATCGACTTGCTTCCAAAGCTGTTGTGATAATTCCGAGTGACAAGCCCAGTTTCCGTTAAGCAACCAGTCAACGATTGCCCCCGCCACATCGGGGTAATGTACGCGCTCAATGTCTTGTTCATTCAGCCATTCACTGATCACAAAAGCATCCAATGAGTTCATGCTCGCTGCAAGTCCAAGCAACTCTAAAGTGGCCACATTGCTTTGTTGTTCAAATTGACCGATTAATGGCTTTAACAGGAGCTTTTTTCCTAACGACAAGGCTTCAGAAGGTAATTCAAACCCACCATTAGCGATAACACCTGAACAACGGTGTAAATCAATCTGAAATGATTGGTGAGACAATGGCTTTAAATGCAGATTATCAACTTGCAGGCTCTGCTCAATCGCTGGGTGATAGCAGATAAAAGATTGGTGAGTAAAACGGGTCAATAATTCACACACTTGTTCCAAGTCTTCAAAAGGCAAATAAACCAAGATAAATCCCTGATTAGTAATCGATTGATTTGACGAATGAATGATCGGCGGCAAAATAGGCTGATTGAAGTGGTACCAATGCAAAGCGAGATAATAATTAGCAGGAGAAAAATGCTGCATGATCGATTTGTCCAACCAACTGGCTCCTTTAATAGGTACTGAATAACGAAACGCATTCTGGTGACTTAAGCTAATAGACGTAATCCCTTGTTGTTTCGCCGCCCAAGCCGTCACTGGTTCAAAATCGTTGATCACTAAATCATAGCCACTTAAATCAAGGTTTGTTACCTCTTGGTAATATCGTCCAAGACGATTCGCGCAAAGCGTCTTTAAGTAACTCACCTTTCCTCGCTGAGAAATAAAAGTCAAACCATGCCGTGTCTGATAATGACCAAAACACTCCATCGAAAAATAGTGTTGGGCATCTCGACCAGAAAACAAGAAGTCGACTTCGATATGACGTTGCTTAAAGGCATTGCTCATCGCGCGTGCACGAGCAATATGCCCATTTCCCGTTCCTTGGACACCATAAAGTATTTTCATAATAATGCCCCCTCGAGAATAATCATCGCTATCACAGCCGAGCCATACCCCAACAACGCACCAGCGACGACATCTGTAAAAAAATGAACGCCTAATACAATACGCGAACTACCGATCAATCCTGCCCAAATCAGAGCAGCAGGATAAAGGCTCGGGTAAAACTGCCCTATCAATGTTGCCATTAAAAAAGCGGCGGCGGTGTGGCCTGAGGGTAAGCTGTAACGATCAGAGGGAGTAATAGAGGCGGTAAAACAAGGCGAATAGTCTTGTGGTCTACGTCGCTGAACCGCATTTTTCACCACCCAATAAACCGGTAATTCGATGGCAAAAGCCGCCATACCAATAATGAGAAATTGACTACCATGATTCCTATCAAGCCCCCAAGCCAATAAGCCTAATATTAAATAAAGATGGCCATCTCCCGTATGAGAGACCGCCTTACTTACATTCGTTAAGGATGAAGTCGCTTGATGTCGTAAACAATAGGTCGATAAAGCTAAATCTAACTTAATCAGTGGTTCAATGGTGCGCATGCTCTATTCCTTGCTTAATCTACTCAATGTTTATTGAGCATAGGTAAGGCAAATGACAACACCGTGATCCTTTGTTTGAAAATAGATGACAGACCGACCTCACTCTAATCGCTTAATATCACCGTTAATCAATAAAAATAGATTTAGGGGTTGACGAGTTCAGTGGAGTGCGGTACTAATTTGTTAACTTAATCGTGTGGAATGTTAATAATGATATTACGTATTTCTCTTCTGCTAGGCCTACTTCTGATCGTGAACCAATCGCGCGGGTAGCTTGTGGAAGAAAAATAACACACTGATTACATAGAACCCGCACAGAGATGCGGGTTTTTTTATATCAATATTCAGGAAGTCAACCAGAAACCATCGGCTTAATCCAGTGCTAAGACACCAAGAACATCAGTCTAGCTAAATTAAACCGACAGGCACAACACTATCAGGGAGCAAACATGAGTGATCAGGTCATTATCTTCGATACCACATTACGTGATGGCGAACAGGCGTTATCAGCGAGTCTAACCGTCAAAGAAAAGCTACAAATCGCTTATGCTCTTGAGCGCTTAGGCGTTGATATAATCGAAGCCGGATTTCCTGTCTCCTCTCCTGGTGATTTTGAATCGGTCCAAACCATTGCTAAACACATCAAAAATAGCCGAGTCTGTGCCCTTTCGCGTGCCGTTGCGAAAGATATCGATGCTGCCGCCGAAGCATTAAAAGTCGCCGACGCTTTTCGTATTCACACCTTCATTTCAACATCCACGATTCACGTACAAGATAAATTGCGCCGCAGTTACGATGATGTGGTGGACATGGCGGTGCAAGCCGTCAAACATGCCAGAAACTATACCGATGACGTCGAATTTTCCTGTGAAGATGCTGGACGCACTCCCATAGATAACCTTTGTCGCATGGTAGAAGCAGCGATCAATGCTGGAGCACGTACCATTAATATTCCCGATACGGTTGGCTATACCGTACCTAGCGAGTTTGGTGGCATCATTCAAACCTTATTTAATCGTGTTCCCAACATCGACAAGGCGATAATTTCCGTTCATTGTCATGATGACTTAGGCATGTCGGTTGCCAACTCGATTGCAGCGGTTCAAGCCGGTGCAAGGCAGATAGAAGGCACGATCAATGGTATCGGTGAACGTGCTGGTAACTGTGCCCTTGAAGAAATCGCCATGATATTGAAAACTCGTCACGACCTATTAGGCGTTAAAACCAATATTCGTCATGAAGAAATCAGTCGGACAAGTAAATTAGTCAGCCAACTGTGTAATATGCCTATCCAAAGCAATAAAGCGATTGTTGGAGCGAATGCATTTAGCCACTCATCGGGTATTCATCAAGATGGGGTATTAAAAAATAAGAATACCTACGAAATCATTACCCCTGAATCGATTGGTTTGAAAAACCAAGCGCTGAATTTGACCAGTCGTAGTGGTCGGGCGGCCGTGAAAAGTCATATGGAATCGATGGGCTATCATGAACATGAGTATAATTTAGATGCGTTATATGAAGACTTCCTCAAATTGGCTGATCGTAAAGGTCAGGTATTCGACTACGACTTAGAAGCCTTAATGCACTTTTCGAATTTACGTGAAGAAGACGATTTCTATAAGTTGAATTATCTTAGTGTGCAATCTGGCAGTGTCATGGCCACCACCACAATTAAACTTAAGTGTGGTGATGAAGAACATTGCGAAGCCGCCGTCGGTAATGGTCCGGTTGATGCGCTCTATCAATGTATTTATCGTCTCACAGGTTATGACATCGTCTTGGATAAATTCGATTTAACCGCAAAAGGCGAAGGAGAGGATGGCCTTGGCCAAGCCGACATTATTGCCAACTATAAAAATAGAAAATACCACGGCACAGGGGTTTCTACGGATATCGTTGAAGCATCAGGTCAAGCACTACTGCATGTGATCAATAGCATTCATCGTGCAAACCAGATTGACCAAATTAAACAAAAGAAAAACGTCGTCACGGTATAAATCCCGCAACGACGGATTCGCAAACACAGATCAATAAAAATTAGACAAATAGATAAAGGACGACCATGACAGACAAACACTACCGCATTGCTGTTTTACCCGGTGATGGAATTGGACCAGAAGTAATGCAACAAGCCGAAAAAGTGCTTGATGCTATTGAACAAAAGTACTCATTCACCTTTAGCCGCGAATATCATGATGTCGGCGGAATTGCCATTGATAATCATGGATGCCCATTACCCCAAAGCACCTTAGATGCCTGTGAAGAAGCTGATGCGGTACTTTTTGGTTCTGTTGGCGGCCCCCAATGGGAGCATCTGCCACCAAACGAACAACCAGAGCGTGGTGCATTACTGCCTTTACGTAAACATTTCCAGCTATTTTGTAATTTGCGCCCTGCACAAATTCATCCTGGATTAGAGAGCTTTTCACCTTTGCGTGCCGATATTTCTGAGCGAGGCTTTGATATTGTGGTCGTTCGTGAGCTGACTGGCGGTATTTATTTTGGACAACCAAAAGGACGTGAAGGAGAAGGCGCGAATGAAAAAGCCTTTGATACTGAAGTCTATCATCGTTATGAAATCGAACGTATCGCAAAAATTGCTTTTGAATCGGCTCGCTTACGTCGTAAAAAAGTCTGTTCGGTAGATAAAGCTAACGTTTTACAAAGCTCTATTTTATGGCGTGAGGTGGTTGAACAGGTAGCTCAAGACTACCCAGATATTGAACTTTCTCATCTCTATATAGATAACGCGACTATGCAACTTATCAAAGATCCTGCTCAGTTTGATGTGATGTTGTGCTCGAATATTTTTGGCGACATCATCTCCGATGAGTGTGCAATGATCACCGGTTCAATGGGGATGCTGCCTTCTGCAAGCCTGAATGAGAGTAACTTTGGCCTTTATGAACCAGCCGGTGGATCAGCACCGGATATTGCCGGTAAAAATATTGCCAATCCCGTAGCACAAATTCTTTCTGCTGCATTAATGTTACGTTATAGCTTAGGTGAAGAACAAGCAGCACAAGATATTGAAAATGCCGTATCAAAAGCACTATCCGCCGGAGAACTGACAGCGGATCTTGCAGGCAACAAACCGGCACTCTCTACCTCAGAAATGGGCGATAAAATCGCTGGTTATATTTTACACTCATAATAAGTCGTGCTCGGTTAACGATACGAGCACACTATGCAGCTCAAAGAGCTCAAGGAAGAAGCAATGTCATCAGCAAAAACGTTATATGAAAAAATTTATGATGCGCATGTGGTGGTTGCCGCCCCCGGTGAAACGCCTATTTTGTACATCGATCGCCATTTGGTCCATGAAGTAACCTCACCACAAGCCTTTGATGGATTAAGAGAAAAAGGTCGTCCAGTACGCCAAGTCAGCAAAACCTTCGCGACCATGGACCACAACGTCTCTACCACCACCAAAGATATTAATGCGTCAGGGGAAATGGCGCGGATTCAAATGGAAACCCTCTCAAAAAACTGCGCTGAATTTGGGGTAACTCTCTACGATTTAAACCATAAATATCAAGGTATTGTCCATGTTATGGGCCCAGAACTTGGTATCACGCTACCTGGCATGACGATTGTTTGTGGGGATTCACACACCGCGACACATGGCGCTTTTGGCTCACTCGCGTTTGGTATTGGTACCTCTGAAGTTGAACATGTATTAGCAACCCAAACCTTGAAGCAAGGCCGTGCTAAGACAATGAAAATCGAAGTACGAGGTAAAGTGGCTCCTGGCATCACCGCCAAAGATATTGTTCTAGCAATCATCGGCAAAACAACCGCTGCCGGAGGTACTGGTTATGTCGTAGAATTCTGTGGTGAAGCAATTCGCGATCTTTCTATGGAAGGACGCATGACCGTGTGTAACATGGCGATTGAATTAGGGGCAAAGGCAGGACTGATCGCTCCTGATGAAACAACCTTTAATTATATTAAACAACGTAAATTCGCACCGAAAGGCGCTGATTTTGATGCCGCTGTCGAGTATTGGAAAACACTGACGACCGATCACAATGCACAATACGATGCAATCGTCACTTTAGATGCCTCAGAAATAAAACCACAAATCACTTGGGGAACCAATCCAGGACAGGTTATCGCTGTTGATGAGGTAATCCCATCACCAGAGAGCTTTAGTGATCCGGTCGAAAAAACATCCGCTGAAAAAGCGCTGGCTTATATGGGCTTAGAAGCAGGCCGCTCACTATCTGAATACAAAGTCGATAAAGTATTTGTTGGATCGTGTACTAATTCACGAATCGAAGACATTCGTGCTGCCGCAGCCGTTGCAAAAGGTAAAAAAGTCGCCCCTCATGTACAAGCATTGATAGTCCCTGGCTCCGAGCAAGTAAAAGCACAAGCTGAAGCAGAAGGTCTCGATAAAATCTTCCTCGATGCAGGGTTTGAATGGCGTTTACCCGGCTGTTCGATGTGTCTCGCAATGAATAATGACCGCTTAGGGCCAGAAGAGCGTTGTGCTTCGACATCCAATCGAAACTTTGAAGGCAGACAAGGGCGAGCGGGAAGAACTCACTTAGTCAGCCCTGCGATGGCAGCCGCCGCAGCGATTGCCGGACACTTTGTCGACATTCGTCAATTTAGCTAATAAGGAGCAAGTGATATGTCAGGTTTTCAACAACACACTGGTTTAGCTGTTGCTCTTGATGCAGCCAATATTGATACTGATGCGATTATCCCAAAGCAGTTTTTGCAAAAGGTCAATCGTATCGGCTTTGGACAACACCTCTTCCATGATTGGCGGTTTTTAGATGATGCAGGATTAACCCCTAACCCTGATTTTGTCATGAATCAACCTCGTTATCAGGGAGCAAGCATCTTACTCGCACGTGAAAACTTTGGTTGTGGTTCGTCAAGAGAACACGCCCCTTGGGCACTCGCTGATTACGGGATAAAAGTCATCATTGCTACAAGCTTTGCCGATATTTTTTATGGTAATGCAATAAATAATCAGATGCTCCCTGTCCGCTTATCCGATCATGAGGTAGAGGAGCTGTTTCACTATGTTCAGAACACACCAGGAGCAACGATTGACGTCGATTTGCAAACGCTCAATGTCGTCGCCAACAACAAAACCTACTGCTTTGAAATCGATGATTTTCGTCGACACTGCTTACTCAATGGATTAGACAATATTGGTTTAACGCTGCAACATGAAGCTAAAATCGCCGAATATGAAGCCAAGATACCGCATTTTTTAGCTTAAATCCGACAACTAAAATTAGGGCTGATCATACAGCCCTAATTTTATTGTTCAATATCCATGGCTATCTTCGAATATCACCGACACTATTTTCCAACATCATCCTACTTATTTCACTTTCACCAAGGAACCTATGAAATTTTTACTATCACTCTTATCCTTGTCCTGGTCATTATCGATTAGTGCTGCGCCTAAATCAGAATTATGGGATTTCTGGAATCAAAGTAATGAAGCTAATACACAAGAGGTATCTCATCAAGCATGGCAACAACTTCTCGATCGCTATCTTTCTCAACAAGGTATGCACACCCTTTTCGATTACGCCAATGTAGAAATCTCCGACCGAGAAAAATTACAGACTTATATTAACCAATTGGCAAGATTGGATCCGAGAACATTAAACAAGCAGCAGCAATATGCTTACTGGATAAACTTGTACAACGCCTTAACCGTTAATATCATTCTTGAGCACTATCCAGTCTCATCAATCACTAAAATCGGAGGATGGTTTCGGTTTGGTCCTTGGAACCTACCATTATTAGAAATTGCCAGTCAAAAACTCACTCTTAATGATATTGAACATCGAATTTTAAGACCAATATGGCAAGATCCTAGAATTCACTACGTCGTTAATTGTGCTAGTCTCGGTTGCCCAAACCTGCAAAGTGAAGCCTTTACGGCGCAGAATATCGATCGATTACTTGAGAAATCTACCCATGAATTTATCAACAGCGAGAAAGGTGCCAAGATAACTAAAGACCAGCTTATTCTATCTTCCATCTATCAATGGTATGCCGATGATTTTGGTTCTCAAGCAGAGTTGATGGCTCATCTTTCGCTGTATCGTCCAGAACTTACCACCTATCGTGGAACAATCCGTTATGAGTATGACTGGCGACTAAATAGCAAATAGCAAAAAGCCTCTGTATTGCTACAGAGGCTTTTTAAATGAGTACCTGGCGATGTTCTACTCTCACATGGGGAGACCCCACACTACCATCGACGCTGTTTCGTTTCACTTCTGAGTTCGGCATGGAATCAGGTGGGTCCAAAACGCTATGGTCGCCAAGTGAATTTTTATAGCTAATGCTATTGAATCACTGGTGCTGATACCCAGAATCGAACTGGGGACCTCATCCTTACCAAGGATGCGCTCTACCGCCTGAGCTATATCAGCAGATCTATTTTTAAACTGCTAGTCCGCTTATTATCAGCGCTAGAGTGACTTCTTCTCGTAAGAAGAAGTAGAAATTAAAGCCTGGCGATGTTCTACTCTCACATGGGGAGACCCCACACTACCATCGACGCTGTTTCGTTTCACTTCTGAGTTCGGCATGGAATCAGGTGGGTCCAAAACGCTATGGTCGCCAAGCAAATTTGGTTAATTCGGAAAGCTGTTTTTCATTCTCTACACATTCAATGCACTTCTTTGAGTCCACCAAAACCCCTTGGGTGTTGTATGGTTAA
>NZ_VHSI01000070.1:0-712 GCF_013048705.1 Vibrio sp. A11
TTGTATAGAGAAAACCCCCAGCTAGGCTGGGGGTTCCGTAAAGCTTTCAGCTATAAGTCAGTTATAAAGCCCCTTTCAATTTGTTAAAACACTCTTGCGGTCTGGCAACTGCGAGAGTTAAACGAAAATTGAAAGGGGGTCCCAATGGGGGACG
This sequence comes from Vibrio sp. A11, assembly GCF_013048705.1. NCBI lineage: Bacteria > Pseudomonadati > Pseudomonadota > Gammaproteobacteria > Vibrionales > Vibrionaceae > Vibrio > Vibrio sp. A11. Next base: position 155 of record NZ_VHSI01000070.1, read on the forward strand.
AAAAGAGCTTAGCGCACACGCGCTGGAACTGTAAATACCATATAGTCTTTGCACCGAAATATCGACGACAGGTGTTCTACGGAGAAAAACGTAGAGCAGTGGGAGAAATATTAAGGAAGTTATGTGAATGGAAAAATGTGAACATTCTAGAAGCAGAGTGCTGTTCAGATCATATCCACATGCTTTTAGAAATTCCGCCGAAAATGAGCGTTTCAGCTTTTATGGGGTACTTGAAAGGTAAAAGTAGCCTAATGCTTTATGAACGATTCGGAGATTTGAAATTTAAATATCGGAATCGGGAATTTTGGTGCCGAGGGTATTATGTAGATACGGTTGGTAAAAATACGACCAAGATACAGAACTACATAAAGCATCAGTTGGAGCAGGATAAAATGGGAGAGCAATTGTCGATCCCATATGCAGGAAGCCCGTTTACGGGCCGTAAGTAATCGTCATATGCAAATGTCAGATCGTGATGCGCCTGTTAGGGCGCTGCTTGTAAGAAAGCCTTATAGGCGCATATGAAAAACCTCCGGCTATGCCGGAGGATATTTTTTT
>NZ_VHSI01000071.1:0-712 GCF_013048705.1 Vibrio sp. A11
TGAGTGCGAGACAGATTTTGCCGGACTCAATTTTGAAAAGCATCCGAAGATGTTTTTCACCAAGCACACTTGAATGTGTATTTTTGGTCTTTATCAAAAGATAAAGATTGAGAACTTTACAAGTAACCCATCAATGAAGATAAGTTACTTTGTCAGCTTTCCAAATTGTTAAAGAGCAAAGTGTTTTTCACACTTTCTAACGATTCTCAGCGTCAATAATACAGCCACCTAAGTAAACTTGCGCGGCTGGATATTGTTATCCAAGAACATTTAGAGAGTGGTGGGCGATACCGGGTTCGAACCAGTGACCCCCTGCTTGTAAGGCAGGTGCTCTCCCAACTGAGCTAATCGCCCACATTGTTTTACTTCCTGTGGAAGGAATGGTGGGTCGTGCAGGATTCGAACCTGCGACCAATTGATTAAAAGTCAACTGCTCTACCAACTGAGCTAACGACCCAATTTTCTTCATTAAAGAAGTGGTATCCCGTAGGGGAGTCGAACCCCTGTTACCGCCGTGAAAGGGCGGTGTCCTAGGCCTCTAGACGAACGGGACACTAAGATACTCTCTTTACTAATTAAACCAATTCAATCTGTGTGAACACTCATCAATGCACAATCTTTACGTAAGGAGGTGATCCAGCGCCAGGTTCCCCTAGCGCTACCTTGTTACGACTTCACCCCAGTCATGAACCACAAAGTGGCAAGCGTCCTC
>NZ_VHSI01000072.1:0-705 GCF_013048705.1 Vibrio sp. A11
GCAACTAACAAACGGCTCAAGAGGGATTGCCAACGCGTGGCGACTTTAGTGCAAAATTGAAGTTCAGTGTTTACAGTGTGTTTTTTAAGTTCGGCGGTGCGTTGTCAACCCCTTAGCCGGGCGTTATGTACTCAGGAGAAAAAATGTACTCATTTAAAGCTGATTCAGGCTGGAATTTTGAGACTGAACTAAGATGCTTAATCATTTATAAAACACTCGCAGAACTTGAGTTTCCGAGAGGACTACAAAGTGATTTATGTTCTGTTCTTTCTGAATCTACAGGTCTTAAATTTGAATCGGTAAAAGCAAAAGTCGGTAACTATAAGTCTGAGTTCTGTGTTACGAACCCATCAAATTCGTCTGAAGCAACTAAATATTTAGTAAAAAATTTTGGCCATATGAGTCTTCAAGAATTGGATGCATTATTGACTGGTTATCTTTTGGGTAAAGGTGAAGAACGTACATAACAAGGCGTTAAAGAGGGATTCGCAACGCGCGGCATTTTCGTTATGCATTGATTTTATTAGTTTTTAGTGCAATGCGGTGAGTTGGCAGTTGCGTTACTCACCCCTTAACGCGGCGTTATACCACTTCGGAGATAAAATGCGCGAGCAATTAAAAAATCTGACAGAGAATGATTACTGGGTTTATGGTGTAACTGAATCCGACTTCGATCATGCAGTATCAATTGTGCGCGAAATGATA
>NZ_VHSI01000073.1:0-692 GCF_013048705.1 Vibrio sp. A11
GGGGCCAATCTTGAAAGCGGCCTTTGCTCAGGCGTTTATTGATTAACCAGAAGCCAGAGCCGTCATAACATAATGCTCTAAGCATGGTTTGACGGCGGTTGGTAAACACAAACAGGGTTCCGCTACGAGGCGACTGTTTTAGCTGATGACGACACAGGGCGGCGAGTCCATCAATACCACAGCGAAAATCGGCTGGTTGAGTCGCAAGCAGGATTTTACTCTCAGCAGTCAGGTGGATCATTTTACTTCTCCTGCTTCTTGTATCAGAGCTCGCAATAAGTCAGGAGAGACAAGGCCGCTGATACGGATCTGACTTGAATTAGGAAGAGTGAGCTGAAGGCTCAGGTCTGATTTAGGTAGTAAATCAGGCTCTATCTGTAACGGAACAAAATCAGGAGCGGACGACTTAACGGGAAGTTGCTTGCGCCAGTCATTGAGCTGGGTGGTGCAGATCCGTAGTGCTTTGGTCACGTGACTGATCGGATATTCTTCAAGCAGCTTGAGTGCTAAGCAGCGTAGTTCATCGGGGATACTGGCATGTTTATTAATGCGGGTTTGTCGCCAGTGCTCAAAGTCAGCAGTGGCCTGAATCAGGTTTTTCTGGTTTTGCATGGTGCCTTCCTTATATTGGATAAGCACTTAGTAAACCAGAGCTGGCGAGTTAAGTTGAGCTATGCTGCCGTAAGCTCACG
>NZ_VHSI01000074.1:0-690 GCF_013048705.1 Vibrio sp. A11
ATCGTGAGCAACTAGATGCTTTCGAATACTTAACTTGTTTAATATTGGGAGAAATTTTTCAGGCTCAATTTCATCGAGATGAACATATCTAATTTGTCTCATTAGTCACCCATTTTGCCTAACGCCCAATTAAGTAGCCCGAAACGCGACTACCAACTTCCTGCACAACACCGTAATCACAAAACTTAACGCAAAACGAAAATGCCACGCGTTGAGGGTCTGCTTGAATTGTTTGTTATATTTCAGTTCCATACAGCTACTGAAACACTAAACAACCTTTGAAAATAGTAAATAACATCAAAAGCTTAACGTCAGTTGAGCCATATTTAGATACAAAAAAACAATTAATTTTGAAATCGAATCAAGCTTACCCATTGATTCTGATGATAAATATCAGAGAAATAAACCATTAATGTAAACCAAATCAAAAGAGCTGCTAAATGCGATTAAACCATAGTGTTCGTTAGACATTGATAAACTTGATCTAATCAGCAGCTATACTTCACAAGAAATCGTCAACCAGCAAAACACTCACATTGCCACTTAACTTTTAAAGTTGTAATACGTTGAATTTAAGAGAAATATAACGCCCGCTTAAGGGGCTGACAACGCTACTACCAAGTTTCCGCATAACACCGTAACCACCAAAATCAACGCATAATAAAAATGCCACGCGTTGGAAGTCCCTCT
>NZ_VHSI01000075.1:0-609 GCF_013048705.1 Vibrio sp. A11
TGGAAGTTCTGCGGCATTCTGGCTACGCAATAACGAGGAAAGACTTGCTCGTAGCTGCAACCATACTTGCTCAAAATCTATTCAGGTACGGTTGCGCTTTGGGGAAATTATGAGGGGATCCCTCAGCGCGTGGCATTTTTATTATGCGTTGGTTTTTGTGATTACGATGTTATGCGGAAAGTTGGTAGTAGCGTTGGCTGCCTCTTAATGCGGCGTTATGTTTTATTGAGCCTCAGCAAGATCAATTTACAAATTTTAATGGGAAAGTTTGGTCTGATTTTAGCGGTTTTCTATCCTAATTTATTGATATTATGAGTTTATTGTTCTTTTTTGTGGCTATTGAAAGTTGAACGATGCTTTTGTGTTTTTGTCGGGTTTGGCTCTGATAAATTGTGTGTGCAAAAGGTTCGATTTTTGCTGAAAGGTCTCTTTCTTTGGTGTTGCTTGCTCATTGATTCCGCAGGCTATTTCGCTTCAACTTATTTGGGATCTTATCGGCACCAATGATTGCTGAAAGTAGGCAAGTTTATCATTTTGAGTTAAACTGCTTCGAACAAATGAACGTTATAAAAGTTCAATATAATCAATAAGTAATAAAACATAACAAAC
>NZ_VHSI01000076.1:0-586 GCF_013048705.1 Vibrio sp. A11
AGTAGAAAAGCTAGTGATTATGTATTGTTCAAAGAGCAAGAAATGGAGCTCAAGCGCAAAATCACATAACAAAGCGTTCAAGAGGGATTCGCAACGCGTAGCATTTTCGTTATGCGTTGATTTTATTAGTTTTTAGTGTAATGCGGTGAGTTGGTCGTTGCGTTGCTCACCCCTTAACGCGGCGTTAGCTTGCTAAAGGCTAGCAATACTAGCCTAAACTTGCCCTAATATCTGAAATGGTGATAAATAGCTTATTGTCTGCATCTTGAAACGTTTTAAAACCATAGCGCTCATAGAAATGTTTAGCGCCATCTTTTGCGTCAACAATAACGACGGGGAATGCCACGCTATCACTAGCGGCTAGTAGTTTTCGTAGAGCATCGATAAGTAACCACTCTCCAAATCCTTTACCTTTATAGCGCTCATCGATAGCTAAGCGAGCAATGAGTCCGCCAGACGGTAAGCGCTTAATTCTCGACATAACTCATCGCCCAACCACAACGATCTAGTCTTTAGCCAAGTTCCAAGGCAGTAACGCTTCTATTTGCTCAAGAGTTTCAGCGTATGGCAGCTGAGTAAGAAGGGT
>NZ_VHSI01000077.1:0-582 GCF_013048705.1 Vibrio sp. A11
GTTATTGAGGAGCATGAAAGTATTATGGTTAAAGACAGTGTCTTTGACGAGTTTATGGCTGCGTGTAATAAAGTAAAAGCACCGAATCAAGCTTTGCTTGAAGCGGTTAAATTTACAGATAAGAGTGGTATCAAGTGAGTTGGGGTAAAGAGTTTGTAGAACTTAGTAAATCAAAGCATGACCGCGACTCATTTGACTGTGGTGAGCAAGAGCTAAACACATTTATCAAAACTCAAGCGGCAAAGCACATGCAAGCAGGTATTAGCCGAACAATGGTTTTACCTAGTGCTCAACCACTGTTAAATCAAAAATTCGCTATTTGTGCATTTTATAGTGTTGCACCGAGTTCAATCAGTCGAGAAACATTGCCGGCCCAATTAGCAAAGAAACTTCCTAGGTATCCAATCCCTGTTTTTCTTTTGGCTCAATTAGCTGTGCACAAAGAGTATCATGGTTCTGGGCTCGGAAAAATTAGTCTAATTCGCGCACTGAAGTACTTGTGGGAAGTGAATCATCACATGAGGGTATACGCAATTGTTGTGGACTGTCTGACAGATTCGGCTCAAGCGTTCTATACGAAGT
>NZ_VHSI01000078.1:0-546 GCF_013048705.1 Vibrio sp. A11
CTACAATCTTCGCTTCCCACTGCTCTTCACCGTTCAATGCACCTAGTGCTGAACCTTGAATTACTGGTAGGTCGTCGCCTGGGAAATCGTACTCAGAAAGAAGTTCACGAACTTCCATCTCTACAAGCTCTAGCAACTCTTCATCGTCTACCATGTCACATTTGTTCATGAATACAACGATGTAAGGAATACCAACCTGACGGCCTAGTAGGATGTGCTCACGAGTTTGTGGCATTGGGCCATCTGTCGCAGCTACAACTAGGATACCACCGTCCATTTGCGCAGCACCAGTGATCATGTTTTTAACATAGTCAGCGTGTCCTGGGCAGTCTACGTGTGCGTAGTGACGTGATGGAGTTTGGTATTCTACGTGTGAAGTAGAAATAGTAATACCGCGCTCACGCTCTTCTGGAGCGTTATCGATTGACGCGAAGTCTTTCGCTTCACCGCCGTATACTTTTGCAAGTACAGTACAGATAGCTGCTGTTAGAGTGGTTTTACCGTGGTCAACGTGGCCGATAGTACCAACGTTTACGTGCGGTTTCG
>NZ_VHSI01000079.1:0-540 GCF_013048705.1 Vibrio sp. A11
TTGAACTTTTACAATGTTCATTGGTTAAAGCCACTTTAACTCAAAATGATAAACTTGCCTACTTTCAGCAATCATTGGTGCCGATAAGATCCCAAATAAGTTGAAGCGAAATAGCCTGCGGAATCAAGGAGCAAACAACACCAAAGGAAGAGACCGTTCAGCAACAATCGAACCTTTTGCGCACACAATTTATCAGAGCAGAGCCGGATAAAAACGCACATTCGCCGATAAACTTGCGCTAACCAAACACTGTCAGCAAGCTAGATGCCAATGAGATCCCAAACATGCTGAAGCGAAATAGCCGGTGGAATCAATGAACAAGCAACAACAAAGAAAGAGACCTTTCAGCAACCGTTGAATCTTTTGCGTACACAATTTATCAGAGCAAAACCCGACAAAAACACAAAAGCATGGTTCAACTTTCAATCGCCACCAAAAAGAACAATAAACTCATAATATCAATAAATTAGAATACAAAAACGTCTAAATCAGACTAAGTTTTCCCATTAAAATTTATATATTGATTTTGCTGAGGCTCAA